>JAHFEK010000031.1 GCA_023248495.1 Nitrospinales bacterium | reverse complement strand
TGCGGGAACAGGTGCCGGTTTCGGCGCGGGCTGAGGCGTTACCGGGGCTTGCACCTTTTCAACCGGCGGGGCCGCTTTGACCGGTGCGGGAACAGGTGCCGGTTTCGGCGCGGGCGGCGGCGTTACCGGGGCTTGCGCTTTCTCAACCGGGGCACTTCCTTTGAGTTGCTTTTTGGCAACAACCGTACCGGTCGGCGAGGTGAAATCCACCAAGAATGTTTTCGAGGTGCTGGTCCCGCTCTTGTCGGTTAACGCCACCATCCAAGTGGTTTGCCTAGTGGTGGCCCCTCGTCCAATAACGAACGGTTTGAGCGTCAAGGTGCCGTCGGCGTTTACAATAACTTTGGCGTTCCATGGCCGTCTCAACTGTTTTCCCAGTTTCGTCCAGATATAGGTTCCCGCTTTGGCTCCGCTCTTTACCCTGACCAAACTAAAGGTGACCTTGTCCACGTCCTTCAAGTTGGCGCCTGTTACGGTTAGTGTCGCCACGGTGGGAATTCGGCTGGTTGATACCACCCCCGGGGCCAGATCATCAAAGCTGACCGTGGCCATGCCCGAAGATCCCTTCTCAACAGTTTTTTGTGTAGGGGCAACTGGCGCTTTCGCTCCCACAACCGGCGCGGGGGCCGGTTTTGCCGCCGGGGCAGCCGGAGCCTTGGCTTCCACAACCGGCGCGGGCACCGGTTTTGCCGCCGGGGCGGGCGGTGCCTTTGCTTCGATAACCGGCGCGGGCGTCGGTTTCGCCGCCGGGGCGGGCGGAGCCTTTGCTTCGATAACTGGCGCGGGCACCGGTTTTGCCGCCGGGGCAACCGGCATGGGGGCGGGCTTCGCCGCAGGTGCGGGTGGCGCTTTTGCTTCGACAACCGGCGGCTTGCCGGCTTTGCCCGTGTCGGCAATCTTCAAGTCAAGCGGAACATCGGTTCCTTTTTTGCCGGCGTCGGCCACCACCACGGGGGCCGGGATGAGTTTTTGGTTTTGAATTTCCCTTTGGTTCTTTTCCCATTCGGCGACGGTAAAACCAAACACCTTGGGGCTGGCGGCAATGTAGGAATCAACATGGACGCTGGCGTCGAAAACAGAGACCTCCAGCGGCGGCGGGATAATCCGCACATCCGCGTTTACATCCAGTTTGGGAATTTTGTAGGAGCCTGTTTTTACCGCTTTGAAGAATCGGGTGGAAATGATGGGAAAGAGTTCCAGCGTACCGGCTATTTTTCCTTCGGACATTATGTTCAGGGTTATCCGCTGGTCGAACGTGTCGTTGGCCACTTGGCGCCAGCCCGTTTCGCGGGTCCACTCAAAAGCGATTTCAACGGTCTTCGAGGTGGAGAGTTCCGCGTACATGTTTAGCGGGGTTGCGGCATTAAGCTGCAAATGCGCCATCACTTCCAAATTGGTTTCCTGCTCGACCGGCACGGCGCCGACGGCGTATTTCATCGAAATGCCGCGGTTGACAACCCGCTTGGTCACGTCGTGCGATCCCGCTTCCTTCAGTTCGTACAAGGTTTTAGCATCAAAGCTCAATGTCCCCTTGGCGGAAACGCGTATAGAGGTCAGGGTGTTGGAAAATTTGCCGGGATCGAATTGCGAGCTGGTTACGAGTTCCGGCTCGAACAGGATTGAATAGCCGAGGGTGATCCCAGGGGCCAGCGTGGCGATTTCGTTGTACTTCGCCATGTCTTTGGCGGCTTTGGCTCCCGGATCATCCGAGACGCCGTAATCGGTAATTTCGAAAAAGCCGGCCGGATCCTTGTACTGCATGTTGAACGTGCCGGGGACCTCGCCGCCGATTTTCTGAACGGGAAGGCCGCTTGCCGAGGCCATCAGCGAGGAGCTGCCGATGTTACCCGACCGTACCACACCGCCAAGGCCGGCATCCTTAAGGGTGACGGCGATGTTTCCGCCGGTGTTTTTGGCGGTGACGACTTTTTTAAGCGATTGACCATACGGGTTATTCATGACCAGAACGTCGCCGGCCGCGATTGATGCGGCATCCGCCCCGCCTATCACCGCGCTGTCGGCGGCGCTTTGCGACACCGACACGTTCATTTTTTCCAGCACCTTCGGCGTGGCCGAGGCGATGAGGTCCGCGGATTGCGCAGTAACCGTGGAAACGCCCGTATTCAGGCTTTGGTTGCCCGCCTCGTCCACGGCTTTGACCAGGCAATAATAGCTGGCGCCGGGCGTGAGTTCGTACACGGTGGCCGTGGTTTTGTTCGTGACCGTGGCTTTTAAATTCGCGCTTTGCGCAATCGCGCCCGGATCGGCGGATGTGCCGACATAGACTTTGTAAGACAGTTTATCGGCCGGGGTGGCGTTGTCGGTGGCGGCGGGCCAGTGCAGCGAGAGCGATCCCTTGCTGCCGGAATAGCTTAAAACGGCGCCCTTAAACACGGGCGGCACGCTGTCTTTCTTGGAGGCGGAATCCTTTGAGCCGGCCGGCGCGCCGCCGCTGCATGCGGAAATGGCGATGGCCAGCGCCGCCGCGGCGGCCAACCGCCGAACGCTTGAAGAATACAGCGGCAACGCGGATACCATCCTTGAAGTCACCGAAACGGTATTTCTACCTTCACACGCAGTTATCATGCAATCTCCCCTCTAAGTAAGAATCGCGTTAGCGATTATATAGCCCCGGTTAAGCTGAAAATTTTACCACCGCCTCCATTTGCGCGCAAACGGCAGTTGCGGTCTCTTCCCCCGCCTTTACCTGGTTGAAGCGCGGAAATGAAAATGCTGTTAGAATATGCAAAATATGCTTACATCTGTTGAGGTATGTGCCGGGGCGGGGGGACAAGCCATCGGGCTTGAAAGAGCCGGTTTCGGTCATCAGGCCCTTGTCGAGCTTGATAAAAACGCCTGCAATACCCTAAAGCTGAATCGGCCACAGTGGAACGTCTTGCAGGAAAATCTTAAGGATTTTAACGGCAAACCGTACAAGGGCGTTGATTTATTCGCCGGGGGGTTGCCCTGTCCTCCGTTTTCCAAGGCGGGAAAGCAGTTGGGGGAAGATGACGAGCGTAATCTTTTTCCCGCCGCCATCAGGCTGGTGGATGAAATCAGGCCCCGCGCGGTGATGATAGAAAATGTCCGTGGAATTCTGGATGCCGTTTTTCAGGATTACCGCATGTACGTTGCCAAAGAGTTAACAAAGCTCGGTTATAAAACCGATTGGGCTTTGCTTAATGCGAGTGATTTTGGGGTTCCGCAGCTTCGGCCGCGTGTTATTTTTGTGGCTGTTAAATCAGATATGTGGGAACATTTTTCTTGGCCTTTCAGATTATCGGCCCATCCCCGGACTGTGGGTGAAACGTTATATGACCTTATGGCCGCCAATGGGTGGAAAGGCGCAACAAAATGGGCTGAACAAGCGAATGAAATAGCGCCGACAATAGTTGGCGGCTCGCTTAAGCATGGCGGGCCGGATTTGGGGCCTACAAGGGCCAGAAAAGCGTGGGCCGCATTGGGAGTCGATGGCCGAGGCATTGTTGATGAATCCCCCGTTAAAGATTTTATCGGGATGCCCCGGCTAACGGTAAGGATGGTTGCCAGAATTCAGGGTTTTCCAGATGACTGGCAGTTTTATGGAAAAAAAACTCCCGCCTACCGTCAAGTGGGAAACGCCTTTCCATCGCCGGTTGCCCATGCCGTGGCCCAACAGTTGGTAAAGTGCCTGTCCAAACGGCGTCTTTTTCAGGTTGCAAGTTAATATGATGAAAAAGAAGTCCAATGGCGCAAGGGCAAAACTGCGGGCACATTTTTTGAAAAATGCCGGCAAGGTCATGTCTTCGGACGAATTGAGGAAGGCCGCGGGTAATACCAGCGAGTGGGGGCGGAGAATCAGGGAACTAAGAAATGAAGAGGGATACCAAATCCTGACCCACAACGACCGGAGCAATTTGAAACCGGGGGACTATCTGCTTGAAGACCCTAAACCGATGCCCGCTTTTGCCCGCGGAATATCAAAAGAAACCCGTGCCTTGGTGCTGGATCGAAACGGATATACCTGCCAGATGTGCGGCGCGGCTGCCGGAGAACCCCATCCTTATGACGCCACCCGCAAAACCCGGTTGCATATCGGCCATATCAAAGACAAGTCGTTAGGCGGAGATGACGAGCCGTCAAATCTGCGCGCCATTTGTTCCGTGTGCAACGAGGGGGCGGCCAATATTACGCTTGAGCGCCCGTCGGCCAGTAAATTGCTGGCGCAAATACGCAGGGCTCCCGCCAACGATCAGATTTCAGTATTGAATTGGCTTATCCATAAGTTTCCCAAGGACGCTAAAAAACAATTGAAGGATGGATAACCTCACTTCCAAAGCGCGCAGCGAAAATATGCGGCGCATCCGGAGCAAGGGGATGAAGCCGGAAATCGCTGTAAGAAAAGCCGTGTATCAACTTGGTTACCGGTACCGGCTTCATGTCCCCCATCTGCCCAGCAAGCCGGATTTGGTATTTAGAAACAGGGAAAAGGTTATTTTCGTTAATGGCTGTTTCTGGCATTTTCACGAAAATAATAAATGCGGCATCGCCCGGATGCCAAAATCAAATAGCAGGTATTGGAAAGCAAAATTATCGAAAAACAGGGAACGTGACCGCAAAAACCTGTTGGCGCTCAAAAAGCTCGGCTGGAAAGTGCTCGTGATTTGGGAATGCCAAATAAAAAAGGCGCATTCGCTGACAAAGCGCATAACAACATTTTTGGGATAATGGCGCGGCAGGGCGAAACATACCACGGAGAGTGTTATTGGCTCCCCCTTAGTAATAGCGGCTAACCGGTGGCGGAAGGCTATTTTTGGCCGTGAAAGCCGTAGACGCGGTAGAGGGTGAATTGGCGCACCGGAATGCCGCCGCGGTTGACGGTGATTTCCTTCGCTTTTTCCGCGCGGTCGAAAAGATAAAATGCGTCCGGCGGCTCTTCGAAGCGGTTGTCCGCCACGAAGATGAAATCGGCCCCGGCGGGGGGCGTTTTGTCCGGGAAGAAATCGAACTGGTCCGTGGTTCCGTTGAGGCAATGGACCGGCAGTTTGTTGCGCGTGGCGAAGGCAAGCTGCGAACACATCACCCAGTGGTGGGCCATCACGAATTTTCCGCGCGCGCCGGGGAGCGCGGCGTATTCCCCCTCCACCGCCTTCCCCACTTCGGGCCAGCCGTACAGCTCGTTGATGATGTCGTACTTCGGCTTGAGCGGCAGGATGGGGTAAAAGACATGGACGTAGGCGGCGGCCACCAGCGCGGCGGAAAGACCGATGGCGGCAAAGCTGAATTTTTTCCACTGTTCGCGGTACCCGGTCAAATAGTGTCCCCAGGCGATGAAAAGCGTGAGGTAGCCGAACGCCGCCCAGTGCGGCTCGGAGGTGTGCGACCAAAGCCCGATGAAGTAGAAAAAAACCAGCGGCGGCACGCCGAGCCAAAAGAGCGGCGCGAACCGCGCGTCACGTTCTGCCAAGAGCGATTTGCCCGCGCGGTACGCCACATAAAGCAGCCCCAGCCAGATGAGCGGCGACATATACACCCCCTGCCCGCCTAAAAACTGGCCGCAGTGATTCCATCCGAAATGCTCTTCCACGTTGCGGTCGACAAGGTGGAACTTGAACGAGGGAAAATCATTTATCACGTTCCAGGCGATCACCGGCGCGAAGGCGGCCAGCCCCAGCACGCCCCCGAGGTATATGTGCGGCTTTTTGAGATGGTGGCGCAGGGAGGGATGGAAACCGAGCATCAGCAGGGCGGAAGGGACAAGCGGCGCCAGCATATATTTACCCAACAGCCCCACGCCGATGGCAAGGCCCGCGGGATACCACAGCAGCGGCCTGTTTTCGCGCACCGCCCTGGCCGCGATGTTCACGAAGAGCATCCAGAAAAAGGCGGCGGGTATATCCGGCACCATTTGCAGCGCGCCAAAGGCGAACAGCGGCGAAACGCTGAATAGCAGCAGCGCCCAGAAGCCGGTCTCGCGGCTGTCGAAGATGTCGCAAGCGGTTTTATAAATAAGCCAGCAGACGCCCACGAAGATGATGGCCGAGGGAAAGCGCACCCAGAACGGCGTATCGCCATGGATGGCGGTGGAAAGCCGGATGAGCCACGCCACCAGCGGCGGGTGGTCGTAGTAGCTGAGATCCATGTGCCGCGACCAGGTCCAGTAATACGATTCGCTGTCCCCCAGGCCGGTGGTTCCCATCACCGCCAACCGGTACAGGGAAAACGCGCCAACGAGGATCAGGGAGCGCGTACGCCAAACGGTGTCGTTGTTGGGGTTTTCCCGTGGTTGCATGGAATTAGACGGCGGCCAGCGCGATGTTGTGTTTGTCGCAGAAAGCGGCCACGGCGGGGAGATCGATAACCACCACGCCGCCCGCCTCGACGGCCAGCGCGGCGGCGCCGCATTCCGCCAGCAGGTGCGCGGTGTTCATCCCCACGGCGGGAATGTCGTAGCGGAGATCCTGATTGGGGCGGCTGGATTTAACCATCACGGCCCCCTTGCCCCCCAGCGCGCAGCCGCGGCGGATCGCCGCATCGGTTCCCTCCACCGCTTCCACGGCCAGCACCACGCCCTCTTTCACGATGATGGTTTGGCCGATCTCCTTGCCGGCCAAATCGCGGCAGAGCGTCATGGCGTCCTTGAATTCGGCCATCTGTACGGCGGATGGGGCGATTTTCCCCAAAACCCCTTTTTGCGGGATGAGATCCGGCAGCCAGTCGGTCTGTTTGGCCACGGTTATTCCCTCCCCCTCCAACTCCTCGATGATGGCGGTCATGATGGAGCGGTCGTCCTTTTGCACCAGGCGTCCCATCATTTTCAAGGTGCGCACGTCGAACTTCAGATTTTGAAAGATCGCCACCTTTTCTATTTTTCCGATGACCACCACTTCGGCCACGCCGGCCTCTTTAAAAACGCTGATTACCTTCTCCGCCTGCCCAAGGCCGCACCGATGCACCGTGGCGGCGCCGTTAAGCGCGTCGGCCGCCTCGGACTGGAAGGTCACGGCGGCAACCGCGCGGCCGCGTTGACGGGCGGTTTCACAGACGATGCGGGGCAACGAGCCGATGCCGGCAATGAGGCCGAGCGGCTGCATTATTGCCCGCCGCGGCAAAGGTCGAGAATCTGGAGCGCCATCTTGAGCGAGCGGAGTTCATTTTCCACGCTCACCCGGCGGTCGGCTTCCCCTTTCGCGCAGGCGATGAGGTGGCGAAGTTCGAGGCGGAGCGGGTTGTCGCGGTGGACGAATATCCGTTCGGAGGTCGATTCTTCCTTGTACCTAAGCTCCTGCCGGCTCACCTCGGTGGCGGCCCGGGCCAGGCGGTGTACGTGGATTTCCTGATCGGCGAAATTGAGGCTGACGAAATGCTCTTTGCAGGAGATGGTCATCAGGCGGGATTTATGTTGCGTCACCCGGCTGGCGGTAAAGGTGGCCAGCGTGCCGTTGGCGAATTTTACCTGCACGTTCACCGCGTCTTCCATTTGCGAAAAAACCTTGGCGCCGATGACGTGTATCTCAACCGGCTCGGCGTGCACGAGACCCAGCACGATGTCGATGTCGTGGATCATGAGATCCAGCACCACGCTGTCGTCCTTCACCCGCGGGTCGAACGGCCCCATCCGGCTGCACTGGATGAGCAGCGGATCCTGCGCCAGCTTGTGCAGCTCCTGCACCGCGCCGTTAAACCGTTCGATATGCCCCACGTGCAGCACCACCCCTTTGGCATCCGCCAGATCGAACAGCTCCTTGGCGTGCTGGTAGTTGTTGGTCACCGGTTTCTCGATGATGGCGTGTTTGCCCGCGCCCAGCACCGCCATACCGACGGAGTGGTGAAGCGGCGTGGGCACCGCCACGCAGACCACATCCACGTGGGGAAGCATCTCGCGGTAATCGGAGAAATAGCGAACCTTGTATTTTTCGGCGACGGCCCGGCCCCGGACGGCGCTGACGTCCGACACGGCGGCAAGCTGCACTTCGGGCATTTCGGACAGGACGTTGACGTGGAACTGTCCCATCCGTCCGGTGCCGATAACCCCTACGCGCGGTTTTCCTTCTATTTGCATATGGGGGGGATTATAACACCGACGCGCCGAAAGAAAATATCCCGATTACGCGTGGGGGGCGAGGCGGCGGTTGCGGAAAAATTCCACCACGGCGGGGATGAGGGAGACGGCAACGATGCCGATGACGACCAGGCCGAAGTTGTTTTTCACCGCCGGGATGTTGCCGAAGAAATAGCCGCCGTAGAGCAGCGAGCCTATCCACGCCACGCAGCCGACGACGGAATAGATGAGGAACTTCGGGTAGTTCATCGCGCCGATGCCGGCGACGAACGGCACGAAGGTGCGGAAAAGCGGCATGAAGCGGGCCAGGATCACCGCCTTGGCGCCGTGCATTTCATAAAACAGCTTTGTCCGCTCAAGGTGGTCTTCTTGCAGGAACGGCACCCAGCGCCACTTGAACACCTTGGGGCCGATGATGCCGCCGAGGGCGTAGTTTGTGATGTTTCCCAAGGTGGCCGCCACCGCCAGCGTAACAAACAGCGTTTCGTGCGATAACGCGCCGCCGGCCGCCAGCGCGCCGAGCGCGAAGAGCAGCGAATCGCCGGGGAGGAACGGCGTCACCACAAGGCCGGTCTCGGCGAAGATGATGAGGAAAAGGATGCCATAGGTCCACGCGCCGTAGTCCTGGGCCAGCGTGGTGAGGTGTGCGTCGATATGCATGATGAACGGCACGGCGCCGGAAATGAATTCCATCATCGGCGATTTTTCCTTTCAATGGTTTTACGCACGGTCTTTCGCGGTTTCCCGGATTGGCTTTCGGATACGGAATTCTAGCCGGTTTTGCGGCCGGCCATCCCCTCTTTTTTTATCGGGGACACGGCCCGCAAAAACGCGTTATTCTTCCGCTTCCGCGCCGTGCTTTTTGCCGGTGGTGATGCCCCGCTTGCTGGCATTGATAAAGTCGATGATTTTCCGCACATGCCCGCTTTCATCCGGCAGGGCCGCCAGCCCTTCCTTGGCGGCTTGCAGATTGCCGCGTTTAACGAAAAGGATTTTGAACGCCCGCTTGATGTCCGCCCGCGCCGCGTCGGAAAATCCTTTGCGCTTCAACCCCACCACGTTGAAGTTGCGGATGTGCGCCGGGCTTCCCTCGGCCAGCATATAGGGAACCACATCTTGCACGAGGCGGGCCATGCCGCCGATCATCGCGTATTCGCCTATCCGCACGAACTGGTGGATGCCCACCTGCCCGCCGATGATGACGTGATTGCCCACCGCCACGTGGCCGGACAGCCCGGCATAGGTGGTGATAATCACGTTGTCGCCGATGGCGCAGTCGTGGCCGACGTGGGTGTTGGTCATTATCATGCAATCGTTGCCCACCAGCGTCTGGCTGTTTTCGTCCTTGCCGCGGTGGATGGTGACGAGTTCGCGTATGTCGTTGTTCATGCCGATGCGGACGAGCGAGGGGACTTCCTTCCAGTTCACCATCTGCGGATCGCCCCCGATGAGCGAATTGGCGCCGATCCGCGTTCCACCGCCGATGCGCGCGTGATCCAGCCAGACGTGGGGGCCGATGACGCACCGGGGGCCGATCTCGACGTTGCCCCCGATGACGGCGAAGGGGCCGACCGCGGCGGTGGTGTCGATGCGCGCATCCTGGTGGATGACGGCCGAGGGATGGACGCTCATTCCACGATGCTCAACACGGCGGTGATATCCGCTTTGCAGGCCAGCTCGTCCCCCACGTGCGCCGTGCCCGCCAGCCACCAGATGCGCTGCCGGGTTTTTATCACCTTCAGGTCGAGGATCAGGGTATCGCCCGGGACGACGGGGCGCTTGAATTTCGCGCTCTCAATGGCGGCGAAGAGCGGAATTTTCTTGCCGGGGATGTCTTTGGCGCTCTTGATGGCGAGGTAGGCGGCGGCCTGCGCCATCGCCTCGATGATGAGTACGCCCGGCATGATCGGCTGACCGGGAAAGTGGCCGTTGAAAAACGGCTCGTTGATGGTGACGTTCTTCACCGCCTTGATGTGTTCGTGCTCCTTCATCTCCAGCACCCGGTCGATGAGCAGGAACGGGTAGCGGTGCGGGAGGGTTGCGATGATGTCCTTGATGTCCATGAACGGTCAGTCCCCTTTCTTTTCCAGCGCCGAGAGGCGGCGCAATGTTTCCGCGCCGCGCCGGTAGGCAACCTCGGCGCGCCGCCATTCGTTGATCGGCATGGCATAGCCGCCGCCGAAGATGCCGGGGCCGATGTCGCCGGTGACGCCGGTTTTGCCCGCGATGAAGGTGTTATCGGCGATGGTGACGTGGTCGGCCATCCCCACCAGCCCGCCGATGGTGACGTATTTGCCGATGACGACGGAACCGGCGATGCCGCATCCGGCGGCGATCACGGTGTGCTCGCCGATGACGCAGTTGTGGCCGATCTGCACCAGATTATCGATCTTCACGCCGTCGCCGATCACGGTCTCGTCCAGCATCGCGCGGTCTATGCACGAGTTTGCGCCGATCTCCACGTCGTCGCCTATCCGCACGCGGCCGATGTGGTTTACCTTGACGCGCCGTCCCCGCTCGCCCACCAGGTATTTAAAGCCGTCCGCCCCGATAACCGCCCCGGCGTGAATGATGGCCCGCTTGCCGATCACGGCGTTCGGATAGATGGTTACGTTGGGATGAATGACGCAGCCGTCGCCGATTTGTACGTTTTCGCCGATGGAGGCCGAGTGGTGAACGGCGACGTTATCGCCCAGCCGCGCTTCCGCGCCGATGCGGGCGTGGGCGCCGACGTGGCACCCGCTTCCAAGCTTCGCGTCCGGGTGGACGGCGGCGGATGGATGAATACCGGCTGGCGGCCGCGCTGTCGGGTGCAGCGCATCCAGCAATATGGCAAAGGCGGCGGCGGGGCTTTTCACCCCGATGGTGTTGATGCCATCCAGCCGCACGGTGGCGGGGACAATGGCGGCGGCGGGCCGCCGCGGGCCAAGCTGTTCGATGAACTTGGCATCTTCCATGAATACGATGCTGTCCGGCCCCGCGTTGCCAAGCGAGGCGCAGCGGGTGGCTTCCGCTTCCGGGCCGCCGGTGAGAACCCCTCCCACCAGCGCGGCGATATCTTTTAAACGCATGGCGTCATTGTATAGCGGCCCCCCGCTAAAAAAAAGGGGCCGACATATATGGTAAACTGCCTTCATGAAAAAGCTTTCAAAAGAGGAAGCGTTGCGGATTGTCCGGGAGCTTCATGCCGAGCTTGACCGTATCTATGGCGACCGCCTGAAAGGTGTGTATCTGTTCGGCTCGTATGCGCGGGGCAGCGCGCGGGAAGACAGCGACATTGACGTGGCGATAGTGCTGGCGGGCAAGGTAGACCGTACCGCTGAAACTCATAGGACAGTGGGAATATTTTCAGATATGTGCCTGAAAGGGCACTACCTCATTGTTCCCTTTTTCCTTTCGGTGGAGGAATATCAGGAAAGGCCGCTGGCTATTTTCAGGAGCATCGCCCGCGAAGGCGTTTTTGCATGAAGAGGGAAACCGCCGCGCACCTTGACCGCGCGGCCGAACTTCTTGGTGTGGCGCGGGAGAATTATGACAACCGGCATTTTGCAGATTCGGTAAGCCGTTCCTATTACGCCACCTTCCATGCGGCGACCGGCCTTTTGATGACGATCGACATTGAAAGGGGTTCACATCACGCGCTTTGGTCTGCGTTCGGCGAGCATGTGTCCGCGCCGGGCCTTTTGGATAAGAAGTATCATCGCTTGGCGCTGGATTTGTTCTATCAACGGTCGCAAGCTGATTACATGGCGGTTCCTGAAAGCACGGCGGAGGATGCCGCCACCGCGCTTGAGATGGCCGAGGAGTTTGTGGCAGCCTGCCGCACGTTTTTGGAAAGCCGCGACAAGGGCGCATAGCTCCCTTTCTTTTTTTCCTCCCCTCAAAAGGGGGGGGGTAGCGCCGGGGTTGTCTCCTTGCAACGGTGCGGCGGCGCGCTTACACTTGGACGATGGCAGGAAAAATACTCTTCGTCGCCCCGCCGACAAACGCCACCAAGCAGCTCACGCCCGATCTTGGCATCGGCTTTCTCGCATCCGCCCTGCGCGGATCGGGTTTTGACGTGGAGTTTATCGATGTGCGGCGCGACGGCTTTTCCCGCGCGAGCTTTATCGAACGGCTGCGAAAAGAGCCGTACCTGTTCATCGGCGTGAAAGTTTTCAGCACCTCGTTACCGGAAGCGAACGAAATATTGACCGCCGTGCGCGAGGCGCTGCCGCACGCGAAGATCGTGATCGGCGGCCCCCACCCCACCTACGCGCCGGAAGACGCGCTGAAAAGTTGTCCCGCCGCCGACGTTGGCATCATCGGCGAAGGGGACGCGGCGGTCATTGCGCTGGCCCGCGCCTTTGTCGAGGGGAAGGGGGTGGCCGATATAGAGGCTATCGCTTTCCGCGATGGCGGCGCGGTACGGGTGAATGCCCGCGCGTCGTTTCTCGATCTCGACCAGCTGCCGCTGCCCGCGTGGGATCTGATCGATCCGCGCCGCTACATCGGACACGAAGACCTCTGGTTCTTCAGCAAAGGCAAAGTGACCGCGCCGATATCGGTCGGCCGCGGCTGTCCGTTCAAGTGCACCTTCTGCTCCGATTTCATCGTGGCCGGGCGCAACGTGCGCTACCGCCCCGTGGAAAAGGTGATGGATGAAATCGCGCTCCTCGTGAACGAATACGGCGTGGACGAGATACACCTCACCGATTCCATTTTCACCATCAACAAAAAATACGTCTATTCATTCTGCGAGAACCTGCGCAAGCGAAATCTTAAAATCCACTGGGCCACCCCCTACGGCACCCGGCTGGATACGCTGGACGCGGAACTGCTCCGCACGATGGAACAGGCGGGCTGCTACGGCACCTCCGTCGGTATCGAGGCCGGTAGCGACCATATGCTGGCGTTCATGAAAAAGGGGGTCACCGTGGCGACGGTGGAAGAAAAAATCGCGCTCATCAAGGCGCATACCCGCTGGCTGGTGCAAGGATTCTTCATACTCGGCTATCCCACCGAAACGCGCGAAACGATGCGGGCGACCATCGATCTCGCCTGCCGCCTGCCGCTCGATATGGCGGTCTTCGCGCCGTTCCGCGCAACGCCGGGAACCGAGGTGGCCACCTACCTCGCCGAACACGAGCCGGAATTCACTCCCGCGTGGGGCAACCACTCGGTGGAGCACCTGGTCTACCACCCGCGCGGTATCGGCGTGGAAGAGCTGGAGCAGTGGCACCGCCGCGCCTACCGCGCATTCTATTTCCGCCCGCAGGTGGCGTGGCGCTATCTGACGATGATACGGGGCAAAAAGGAGATGCGCCTGCTCGCCACCAAATTCAAGAACCGCATCTTCCGCCGCGCCTCCACAGAAGGCACCGCCCCTCCCCCCGTCTGGGCCTAACCCCCGTAACCTTCTATTTGAGAGAGCCTTTTTGTAAAAAGGCTCTCTCAAACTCTCTCCAAAAACTTGCTATCTTCCCGAAAAAGTCCCCTTGTGAAGGGGGCTTTTTCGGGAACACAAAGTCTTTGAAGGGGGTTTGGGGGAAATCTTTCTACAGAAAGTTTCCCTCAAAAAAGCTTTACGCGAGGATGGCGCGGAGGGCGGATGCGAGGGCGGCCATCTCTTGATCGGTGCCGATGGTGATGCGGAGGAAATCGGCGAGGCGCGGCTTGTTCCAGTAGCGCACCAGTATGTTTTTGGCCCGCAGCGCGTCGTAGAGGGCTTGGCCGCCGTGGCGCGGGTGGCGGGCGAAGACGAAGTTGGCTTTTGACGGCAGCGCTTCAAAGCCAAGTTTTTGCAGGGTGATAACGGTTTCTTCGCGGGTCTTGATGATGGCGGCGCGGGTTTTTTCAAAATATTCCTTATCGTCCATCGCGGCGGCCGCCCCGGCGATGGCAAGCCGATCCATGGTGTAGGAGTTGAAGGAGTTTTTCACCGCCTCCATGCCGGTTATCAGTTCGGCGTGGCCGACGGCGAAACCGGCGCGCAGACCCGCCAGCGAGCGCGATTTGGAGAAGGTCTGCGTCACCAGCAGGTTCGGGTATTTGGCTGCCAGCGGTATCGCGCTCTCGCCGCCGAAATCGATGTATGCCTCGTCCACCAGCACCACCGTATCGGTGTTGCGCCGCAGCAGCGCGTCGATTTCGGCCACCGGCGTGAAACAGCCGGTGGGGGCGTTCGGGTTGGGGAAAAGTACGCCGCCGTTTTGCGCGGGCGCGCGGGCGAGATCGATTTGCCAATCAGCGGCAATCGGAAACGTGGTGAACGGCACGCCGAACAGCTCGCAGTAGACGGGGTAAAAGCTGTAGGTGATGTCGGGAAACGCCAGTGGCGGTGTATTGCGGAAAAAAGCCAGGAAGGCCACGGCCAGCACCTCGTCCGAGCCGTTCCCGGCGAAGACGTTTTCGGGTTTTACGCCGTAATAGCGGGCGATGGCCGCTTTCATCGCGGATGCGTCCGGGTCGGGATAAAGCCGCAGACCGGCGTCCGCCGCCTCTTTTATGGCGGCAATGGCGCGCGGCGATGGGGGATAGGGGTTTTCGTTTGTGTTGAGCTTGATGATGCTCCCCTCTTTCGGCTGTTCCCCCGGCACGTAGGGTTTGAGGGTTCGCATCCCTTTGCTCCAAAACCTGTTCATGGGGAGCAATTGTAGCAACTGGAGGATGCGGGTGAAAGAAACGTTTTTCGGTTTGGTACCGCAGGTTTTAACCTGCGGTTGTCACCGACGGGGGCAAACCCTCTTCCTTGCGGGCCAACAACAGGTTAAAACCTGTTGTACCGGCACGGCACAGCTTTTTAAGAGTGGTGTTGATTTGCGCTACGCCTTTGCTATCGGATGAGCTTCGGCCTTTACCAGCGGCAGCGAGATAAGGATGACAGTCCCCTTTTCAGGGGAATCTTCCACGGCGATTGTTCCGCCGTGCTGGCCCACAAAAAGGCGCGCGTTGTAAAGGCCCAGGCCGGCCCCGTTGAAAACCCGCTTTGATTTCATGCCGCCCTGCTCGAAACGGCAGAATATTTTTTCCCGCTCCTCCGGCGCGATGCCGGGGCCGGTATCGGCCACGCGGATTTCTATTTGATCGCCATGATGTTTCGCCGAAAGCGTGACGCTGCCTCCCGCCGGGGTGAATTTCAGGGCGTTCGAGATGATGTTGTTGAACACATGGTGGCGCAGCCGTATCATGTCCCAAAAAACTATTGGCAGCGGCAACCGCGCATCGACCGAGAGCCGTATATTTTTCGCCCCCGCCTCGTACTCGAATGTTTTGGCGGTTTCCCGCAGTTCCTCGGCGAGGTCCGCCGTCCAGGCCGGTTCCACATGCTCTTTCCCCGCTTCCATTTTTCCCATGGCGAGAATGGTTTCGATGAGCACCAGCATCCCTTCCCCCGCCTTCACCATCCGCTCCATCATCAGCGGCCATTCGGGATGATGCGGCTTATTTTTCATGTCGCGCAGGAGGAACCGGGAGCAGCCGATGATGGCGACCATCGGCGATTTCAGGTCGTGGGTGACGATGGAGAGGCTCACGTTTTGCCGTTCCAGCAATTCTTTATTCATGCCGGCATGATAGACGGCCGCGGTGACGTTTTGATGGCGTCCCGGTTAAGATACCGTTAAAATGGCATCGTGCGGCCCTTTCGGAATATCAAGGTGGATGCCAACCGTTATTTGCAGTAAACTCACCCCCAGGGGCAGAGTCGTCGCGCGTTAGGTTTTCTCACACGGGAGGTTTGTATGATGAAAAATTACGGATTCGGAAAAATAGTGAAAATGTCTTTTGGCGAAGCGGTCAACAAGACCAGGGCGGCGCTTCAGGCCGGAGGTTGGGGCATTCTGACCGAAATGGATGTCTGTAAGATCATGAAAGACAAATTAAACAAGAATATGCCCCAATACCTCATACTCGGCGCGTGCAATCCCCCGTTCGCGGAGCGGGCGTTGGAGGCGGAGCCTTCCATAGGGCTGTTGATGCCGTGCAATTTCGTGGTGCGTGAAGACAAGGACGGCAAGGTGCGCGTGGAGGTGCTGGACGCCGATATTATTCTTGGGCTGATAAAAAAGAACCCGAAGATGGCCAAGCTGAAAAAAGAAGTCCTCGCCAGCACGAAAAAGGTTTTTAAAGCCATTTAGTGAACGCCGCGCCGGCAAAGCAAAAGGTGGTGTCGCAGTTTGAAATTAACGTTTGAATGAAGCATGGGATTGCTTCGTTACCACTCGCAATGACACGTATTCGTCATTGCGAGGCCATCGAAGATGGCCGTGGCAATCCCGCACTGATACACCACCAAGTAAAAGGTTAGGCGGTTATCACCCATCCATCTTTGTAGTCGATGAGCACATTGCTTCCTTCGCCGATTTTGCCTTCCACGATGCGCAGCGCCAGCTCGTCCAAAATCTCGTTTTGGATGACCCGCTTGAGCGGACGCGCGCCAAAGGCCGGGTCGTACCCCGCCACGGCAAGCCGTTCGGTGGCGCGCTTGGTGAGGCGTAGCGTGATCTTCTTTTGATCCAGCCGTTTGGCCACCCGCGCCACCTGAATCCGGACGATCTCGGCCAGCTCTTCGCGCCCGAGGTGCTGGAAGATGATGGTATCGTCGATCCGGTTGAGGAATTCGGGCCGGAAAAGCCGCCGCAACGCCGCGAACACTTCGTCACGCTGCCGCGTGGCGTCGTCCTTAAATTCGGCGATCTGCTCCGCCGCGATGTTCGAGGTCATTATCAACACCGTGTTGCGGAAATCGACCGTCCGCCCCTTGCCGTCGGTAAGGCGTCCTTCATCCAGCACCTGCAACAGCAGGTTGAAGACATCGGAATGCGCTTTTTCTATTTCATCGAAAAGCACCACGCTGTAGGGATGCCGCCGCACCGCCTCGGTGAGCTGGCCCCCTTCCTCGTATCCCACATAGCCGGGGGGCGCGCCGATCAGCCGCGCCACCGCGTGCTTTTCCATGTATTCGCTCATGTCGATGCGGATGATATTCCGCTCGTCGTTGAAGAGGAACTCCGCCAGCGCCTTGGCCAGCTCGGTTTTTCCCACGCCGGTCGGCCCAAGGAATATGAAGCTTCCCATCGGCCGCCCCTCTTCCTGTATTCCGGCGCGGCTGCGGCGCACCGCGTTGCTCACCGCTTTAATCGCCTGTTTCTGGCCCACCACCCGCAGGGAAAGTTCCTCTTCGAGGTGCGCCAGTTTGTGGCCCTCTCCCGTTAACATCCGGGTGACGGGGATGCCGGTCCATCGGGAAACCACGGATGCGATATCCTCCTCCGTCACCTCTTCTTTGAGGATGGAGCGGTTTTTTTGCAGCGCGGCGAGCTTGGCCTGCGTCTCGCGCATCAGTTTCTCCTGCCCGGGGATTTTGGCGTAGCGTATCTCGGCGACTTTTTGCAGTTCGCCCGCCCGCTCGGCTTTTTCCGCCTCGTCCTTCAGGCGGCCGATTTCTTCCTTCGCCCCCTTGATGGCGTCGATGACCCCCTTTTCGTTGCGCCACTGAAGCTCGACGGTCTTCAATTCCTCGGCGGATTGCGCCAGCTCCTTTTCCAGCTCTTGCAGGCGTTTTTTGCTCGCTTCGTCGCTTTCTTTTTTCAGGGCGGCCCGCTCGATCTCCATTTGACGTATCTTGCGGTCGAGCCGGTCAAGCTCGGCGGGACGGCTTTCGAGGTCCATTTTGAGGCCGCTGGCCGCTTCGTCCATCAGGTCTATCGCCTTGTCGGGCAAAAAGCGGTCGGCGATGTAGCGGGCCGAGAGGGTGACCGCCGCCACGATGGCGTTATCGCGGATGCGGACGCCGTGGTGCAGTTCGTATTTTTCCTTGATCCCCCGCAGAATGGAGATGGCGTCCTTCCCGGAAGGCTCCTCCACCATCACCGGCTGAAAGCGGCGTTCCAGGGCGGCGTCTTTTTCGATGTATTTGCGGTACTCCTTCAGCGTGGTGGCGCCGATGGTGTGCAGCTTGCCCCGCGCCAGGGCCGGTTTCAGCAGGTTGCCGGCGTCCATCGAGCCTTCCGCCGCGCCAGCCCCCACGATAGTGTGCAATTCGTCGATGAAGAGGATAACTTCCCCCTCGGCCGATTCTATTTCCTTTATGACCGCCTTGAGCCGGTCTTCAAATTCACCCCGGTATTTGGTGCCGGCGATGAGCGCCCCCATATCAAGCGATAGCAGCCGCTTGTTCCGAATGGTCGCGGGCACGTCCCCTTCCACGATCTTCCGGGCCAAACCCTCCACAATGGCGGTCTTGCCGGTTCCCGGCTCCCCCACGAGGCAGGGATTGTTTTTGGTGCGCCGGCTGAGTATCTGCATGACCCGGCGGATTTCATCATCCCGGCCGATGACCGGGTCTATCTTGTTCTGCTTTGCCTGCCGGGTGAGATCCGCGGTGTACTTTTCCAGTGCCTGATATTTACCCTCCGGGTCGGCATCGGTTACCCGCTGGCTCCCCCGGATAGAGGCAAGGGTCTTTAAAACCTCGTCGCGGGTGAACTTGAGAAGCTTTTTAACCGCGGGCTGAGCCAGCATTCCCAAAAGCAGGTGTTCGGTGCTGATGTATTCGTCGTGAAGCTGGGCCGCCTCCGATTCCGCCCCCTCCAGTACCTTTTTGGCGTCGGGGGAGAGGTAGGCTCCCTCGATACCGGTGACTCGTGGCATGGACTCCAGTGCGTTTTTTACCTCTTCGGAAAGCTTAGCGGGCGAGACCTCCAGCCGGGTGAGGAGGCTGGGCACAAGTCCCCCTTCTTGCCGTATGAGGGTAAGAAGCAGGTGCAAGGGGGTGATGGCCTGATGGGATAGTTGCCCCGCAAGTTGCATCGCTCCCTGAATCGCCTCAGAGGCTTTGGTCGTGTAGTTATCAAAGTTTGCCATGGTTGATTGATAAGACCCCTAAGGCCAAAAATCAATATTTAACCTGCGAAAACGGTGGAATCAGGCAAGTTATATACGAATGAATAATTAAAATCTCACATACTTACCAGTTGATTTGTTATTGTGAGGAACTTTTTGTTATTTTTATTGGCGTATAACCCGTAAAATTATCTTTTGTGAGGTGTTACATACCAGATGGTCAGTTAGTTGCAGTTAATGCCTTAATTGTGGCTGACTTGCCCGGCAAGACAGATAGTTTCACCCAAGCCCACTTCTAATCGCAATTAAAGCACCTTCAAATTACGAATAAACAGGATCGCTGTTCTGGCCAGTTCGATCTAGCAGGATTCATTCTATCATCAGCAAATATGTGCACATATTGTATGTTGACATATGTAGTTATTGTGACGTTAAGGTGATATTAATGGATTGGCCATGATTCCGTCGCTTGCACCAAAGTACATTTTATTTTGTTCACAGGTTTGGTCAATAACTTTACCTCAGCATTTTATAGTTACTATAGTCCACCTGTCTGGCGTAGAAACGGCCAGCTATGATGCAAAATGTATTTCAGTTAACATATGTTTTAATAGCAAAACGATAAAAATGAGCCCACAGCTCTTTCTGCGCATTGCAAAAAGCATTAATTATCCATCTAAGGTGTAGATTTTAACTGACCATTAGGTTAGTTGTTGTAAATGTTAAGAATATGGGCTTTTTGGTTGTCTTGTGCGTATATTAGTATTGTATATGGTCTTATGTCTATGCTAATGCCTAAAGTTAGTACGTGTATTAATATATGCAACCTGTAGTGATAAAAGAAAAAGTATAACTATATTTGCACACATGTGCAGTAATGATGAAAATATTCAAAGACAGGGTATTGCCACAACACCAAATCCTGCTTTAACTGATGGATAATAATATCATTTGCTTAACATTATTAATGATGTGCGGGTTATTTGCGGAAAAACGGCTTTGCTTAATTGGTAAGCAGTTTCATTTCTTCAAGTTTTTTCATTGCGGCACCAGAAGAGATAGAGGTCTTGGCCAATTCAACTCCACCTTTAAAATCCTTTGCCTTGTCACCGGCCACTATTGCCAATGCCGCATTCATGATGGAGATGTCGGCTTTTGCCCCTTTATCCTCCCCTTTTAAAATGCTAAGGGTTATCTGCGCGTTCGCTTGTGGATCTTCCCCTTTTAAATCGGCTGGAGTGCAAAAAGCAAAGCCGTATTTTCTCGGGTCGAAGTCATAAGTCATTACTATTCCATCTTTTAACTCGCTTATGCGGCTTGTGGCGGTGAGTGTTAGTTCATCCAATCCATCGTGCCCATGCACCACAAAAACATGTCTCGAGCCAAGCCTTTTTAGCACATTGGCCAGCGGCTCGGTGAGGGTATCGGAGTAGACCCCTATCACCTGGTTTTCGGCCCCGGCCGGGTTTGTGAGCGGGCCTAAAAGGTTAAATATCGTCCGTATGCCTATCTCCCTGCGGGGGCCGATGGCATATTTCATCGCGCCATGCATCATCGGGGCGAAAAGGAAGCCGATGCCGCACCGCCGGAGGCATTCTTCCACGCGGCTTTGCTCGGCTTCGATGTTTACGCCGAGCGCTTGCAACAGGTCGGCGCTTCCCGATTTGCTGGAGACCGATTTGTTCCCATGTTTGGCAACGATCAATCCGGTGCCGGCGGTTATAAACGCGGCGGTGGTGGAGATGTTGAAGGTTCCGGCCGAATCGCCACCGGTGCCGCAGGTATCAACCACCGTCTGGCCTTTGGGGGTGTCGATCTTTACCGCTTTTTCCCGCATCACCCGCGCCGCGCCGGTGATCTCGTCCACCGTTTCCCCTTTTATCCGCAGTGATACGAGAAATGCGCCGATTTGGGCGGGCGTGGCGGCACCGGTCATGATCTCTTCCATCACATGAACCATTTCCGGCTCTGAGAGGTCTTGGCTGGCAATAATCTTTGAAATTGATTCTTTAATCATTATTTTGACCCATATATGGTCAAAAAGTTACTTACAATACTCTTACCTTGGTCAGTAAGTATCGATTCCGGGTGGAACTGAACCCCCTCTATAGGCAGTGTTTTGTGTCTAACCGCCATGATTTCGTGCAGATCGTCGTCATAGGCCGATATCTCCAAATCGTCCGGCAGGCTCTCCCTTTCGGCCACCAGAGAGTGGTATCGGGTGGCGATAAAGGGGCTGGGAATGTTGGCAAAGATGGTTCTGCGGTCATGAAGGATGTTGGAAGTTTTTCCGTGCATCAGTTTTTTGGCTTTTACGATTTTTCCGCCGAATGCCTGGCAAATCGACTGGTGGCCGAGGCAGACGCCGAGTATCGGATACTTTCCTTGCAGCTGTTCCACCACGGCCAGCGATATCCCCGCCTCGTTTGGCGTGCAGGGGCCGGGCGAAATGACGATGTAGGCCGGTTGCAGCGCCTCGATATCGGCAATGGTGATGGCGTCGTTGCGGAAGGTTTCCACCGTTTGCCCCAGTTCCATAAAGTATTGAACGAGGTTGTAGGTGAAGGAGTCGTAGTTATCGATCATCAACAGCATGCCGCGATTTTACCGCGCGGATGGCGGAGGGGGGAACCTTATTTTTTGCCATGGGGGGAAGGGTGATTTTCGGGCGCGTTTTTCGCGTTTATTTTTCCCCGAAACAATTTATAGTTGCGCTGGTAATTTGAAGATGGACATGGAGGATCGCCGCGCCGATGTTGGAATCAGAGCCGCCCCCGCCCAATTGCCTGCAATGCGCCCACTATTACATCACGTGGGACGTGACATTTCCGTATGGCTGCCGGGCGATAGGTTTCAAGACCAAGCGCCGCCCGCAACTGGATGTGTTGCAAAATTCCGGCGCATCCTGCCTGGCGTTCGAGCCGCGGCCGCCCGCACCCGACCCGGGGTGAATGTTATTGGGCGCACCTGAAAGCGGTAGAATATAATTCCAATGGAGCGAGGGTAGCCATGAAAACATGTAATTTTTGCGGGAACAAAAATTTCACGGTCAAGAAGGCGCAATACATCTACAAAAGCGGCAGCCGCTTTTTTGTGGTTAAGGAGGTGCCGTGTGAAGAGTGTGATTTTTGCGGCGAACGGTATTACGAAGCCGCCACGCTGAAAAAAATCGAACACGCGTTCGACGAAATCAACCGGTCTGGAAAGAAAGCATCAAAGGAGATCAACGTCCCCGTCGAAGAATTCGCCACATTATAAAGGTGGTGGCTAGCAAGCATCTGTCAACCTAGTGGGCCATAACGACATGGTTTTGCAGGATTAATGTTACGAAGAAATGTTTGGCCTTGTTCCCGCGTTAAAACTTCTAATCACATCTCTGATGCCACCTTTACCGTGAAATACAGAAGATTACCGTATAGCATTAATGGGCATGTCTGAAGTTGATCTCCATCTGTGTAGTCATAAAATACTTTATTTTATGTTGACAACTTACTTTCCGACAATGTATATAAGTTATAATAAGATATTTTTCCGGTGGGGGGATTGTGAAAAGGCCGACTTTATCATTTTGTTCTTCGTGCACATTTAGAAGTTTTTTTATCTTTTTGGTGATAGTTGTTTTGATATTGTCATACCATCCGAACGAGTCATGGGCTGAGTCAAAAGAGCAAATTCCCGAAACACCAGAGCAAAAGGCATATAAAGAAATCATTCAAAGGCTAAACCATTTAGAATCTGCTCGAAAACCAAAAGTTATACGACCGTCCGAAGAAATAGATTATTTATACGATTTGACTATTTATTCTAAAAGCTCGGATGACAATCTGGGCATGTCATTTGATAAAAACATTTATCTGGACGATATTGTTTATGGGGTGCGTCGTTCAAAGCTAATTAAAGATTACTTAGTTAAAAATGGGAAGATGGACGAATCGGAACATATTGATAAAATGGAGCCAATGACAACAGGTATTTTATGGCACCGATATAAATTCCAAGATGAGGTATCGATAGCAAATAGCACGGGTGGAGTAAGCAAAAAAATATTAGTTGATTTGCATGATCCGGAATTCCTGAAAATCAAACTTGAAGCTATTGAAAAACACCTTCAAATTTCTCATAAACCATCCTGTGATGAGAACTCATCTACATTTGATTGCGATACGTTGATTACCAGGATTAATAAAATACATAATGAGGTTAATGACAAAGATTGGAATTATGATAATATTCGCTTTGGGATTCTAGTGCATCCAGTTTTGGCGGTTAATTCGTTTGATAGCGGCGAAAGTTATGGGATTGCCACCTCTCTGATTATTAGCGCATATCCTGAATATAGACGGTTCATCCCGGGAATCAATTCTCCTGAAAACAATAATCGTAAAATGTCTACTTTCTTCGGATTCGGGACAATTTCTTCACCCGCCAGAAAAGATATTGCAGGGGGTTCCATTCTTACAATCGGAGTAAGCTCCGACATTCAGGCCGGATTTGCACTTAGTGGTGGTATAAGTGCAATAAGCATATCAAAACAAAATGGAGATATTGATTTTAAATATGCATTTACCATAGGTGTTACTTTGTCGTCGGAGCTTTGGCGGGCCTTATTTATAAACAACAATTAGATCCGCCCTAAATCGGGGTGACGAGGGCGGTTGCGAGGGCGGCTGATTTGTCGATGGTTAGCGACAGGTTGCCCATATGGGTGTCGGTGATGCCGCCGCCCGCGCAGCAGGAGGGAACGGCTTCTTCGAAGCTGACGCCGCAGGTGACGTGCAACGCGCTGCCGCGATCTTGCATTTCGATGTCGTATAGCGAGAAGGGGCCGTCTTTGTAGGGCCAGCCCCCTTTTTGGCAAAGTTTTTCCAGCGGCAGTTTCCAGAGGTTATCGAGCAATTCCTGCGCCAGCGTTTCGTTAAACGCGGGCGTGGTGTATGCGGCCAGCGATTTTGGCAGCGTCAGCGGTTCGCTCATTCGTCATCCCCGAATATTTCGGCGAGCAGTTTTTGCGCCAGCGGGTGCCCCGCGATGGAGCTTTGGATGGCGCTGGCCGCCTCGCTGGCCGGTTCGCGCATACCGTGGGCAAGGTAGAGCTTTCCGGCTTTATAAAACCATTCCACCGCCCGGTCGTCGTTGGCTTCCACGCCGACGCCGTTTTGGTGCATCACGCCGATGTTGTACGCCGCGTCGGGGGCGCCCCACTCCGCCGCTTCCTCGAACAGCGAAATGGCGCGGTTGAAATCCTGCCTCACGCCGTGACCGTTGTAGAACATCAGCGCGAGGTTGTACGCCGCCCCCGCGTGGCCGTTCCCCGCCGCCTCTTCGTACCAGCGGGCGGCCTCGAGATAATTTTGCTCGACGCCGTGCCCGTGAAAATACAATCCGCCGAGCGAGTTTTGCGCCTCGGCCAGCCCTTCTTCGGCTGCGATTTTAAAAAGCCGGTGCGCCTCTTTGAAATCCTGCCGCACGCCATGCCCGCTGCAATGCAACAGGGCCAGATTGCTCTGCCCCTCTGGCAATTCCAGTTTTGCCGCTTTCTTGAACCAATGCGCCGCCTCCTTGAAATCCTGTTCCACCCCCGCGCCAAGGTGGTACATCAGGCCGAGGTTGTTGGCGGCCCAGGCGTGATCCTGTTTCGCGGCGGCGAGCAGCCAGCGGACGGCCTCTTTTTGATCCGGCGCCACCCCCTCGCCCGTCCGCAGCAATTCGCCCAGGAGGTACTGCGCGTCCATATCCCCCTGCTGGGCAAAGGCGCGGATCTGCTCGACGTTTAGATTTTTAAGAGAATCGGATTCTTGTTCGTTTGTCATTGGGGTGGCCTCTATCTCTGGTTGTTAGTAAAAATGGTAAAGGATACGGCGCGGTGGCGCAAGCGAAATGGCGGTTCCGCGTTCCCAGCCCAAAGATTTTTGGTTTGGCGGCGGTTGGCGGTATACTTTGCGGATGGGTGATTTGAAAGAGCTGGTGCAAAAGGCGGACATCCTGCTGGAGGCGCTTCCCTATCTGCGCGAATTCGCCGGCAAGACCATTGTCATCAAATACGGCGGCGCGGCGATGGTGCAGGACGAGCTGAAAGCCTCGTTCGCGCGCGACATCGTGCTGATGAAATTCATCGGCATAGACCCGGTCATCGTGCACGGCGGCGGCCCGCAGATCAACAAAACGCTGGAACGGATGGGCGTGAAATCCCGCTTCGTCGAGGGGCACCGCGTCACCGACGAAGAGACGGTGAACGTGGTGGAGATGGTGCTCGTCGGCAAAGTAAACAAGGAGATCGTCGCGCTCATCAACAGCGCGGGGGGCCGGGCCGTCGGTTTGAGCGGCAAAGACGGGCGGCTGATAGAAGCGGAGAAAAAGCTGATCTCCGTGCCGACCGCGGCGGAAAGCCGGCCGGAGATTATCGACATCGGCCTCGTGGGGAAAGTGACGAAGATAAACACCGACATACTGGAAACGCTGGACCGGGGGAACTTCATTCCCGTGATCGCGCCGGTGGGGGCGGGAGCGAACGGCGAGACCTATAACATCAACGCCGATACCGTGGCGGGCGAAGTGGCCGCCGCCCTGAAAGCCGAAAAGCTGATGCTGCTCACCGATACCAACGGCGTGTGGGACGCGGACAAAAAGCTGATCCCGTCGATGAACGAGCAAAAGATCAGGGAGCTTATCGCGTCCGGTGTTATCGCGGGCGGGATGCTGCCAAAGGTGGACTGTTGTCTGAAGGCGCTGGCGGGCGGCGTGAAAAAAACCCACATCATCGACGGCCGGGTAACCCACAGCGTATTGTTGGAGATATTCACCAGCCAAGGGGTCGGCACCCAAATCACCGCGTAAATGTAATGTCATGCCAGCGGCGGGCATCCGCAGTTTTTTCCCTTAAACTTTCCAAATTCCCATTTTTCACCGAATAAATCGGGCTAAACGACGCAGGAACCTAAATATTGCCCGCATTTATGAAAATAATGTTAGAATCTTCGCTTCTTGCGGAGAGGTGGCCGAGAGGCCGAAGGCGCAGGTTTGCTAAACCTGTGAACGGGTAACTGTTCCGGGGGTTCGAATCCCCCCCTCTCCGCCATAATAAAAACGCTCCCCAGCGGGGAGCTTTCTTATTATGGGATGGAAAAGCGGGGATTCGAAGCCCGCGTCCGTGCCCGACCGATGAGGGAGGGCAAACGCGCCGGATGCGCGTTTAGGATGTGGGCCGGCCTGAGAACGCCGGAGCGTGATGCGACGGAGTTATCAGGCGCAATCCCCCCCTCCTGTATAACCATTGAAACTTGCCTCAATGCCCAGATTTCCATATAGTTTAAGCATGGATGCGTTGGTCAAGAGAGTAACTTCCAGGATTGCCGAGGCAATTCACCCGGATAAAATAATTTTGTTCGGTTCAAGGGCCATTGGCGCCGCCACCGGGGAAAGCGATATCGACCTTGTGCTGGTTTATTCCGGCCCCAAGTCAAAAAGGGAAGTGCGTCTTGCGGTGCATCGTCTTTTCGACCATCCCGATTTTTCGCTCGACCTGTTTGTATTTTCTCCGGACGAGTTGGAGCGACAAAAGAAATACGCAAATACCATAGCGCGCGAAATATCGGAAAGAGGCGTTGTCTGCTATGGATGAGGAGCGCCGAACGGCGATCCAGCGGTGGTATATAAAGGCCGACCATGACCATAAAACCGCAAAACTTCTTTTGGAGCAAGGCCCCGACCTTACCGATAATATCTGTTTTCATGCCCAACAATGCGCCGAAAAATACCTAAAGGCGTTTCTCGTTTATTCCGGCATCCATGTGGAGAAAATCCATTATCTGCCACGCCTTATTGAGCTTTGCGGCAAGGCCGATCCGCAATTCCACAGCCTTATGGAAGATGCGCGGGAGATTACCGATTACGCCGCATCAGGTCGATACCCTGATAGCTGGGAAGAAATACCTTTTGCCGAAGCGCAAGAGGCGGTGGAAAAAGCCGAAAAAATAATGGCCTTCGTAAAAGGAAAAATTCCAGCCTAATCTGCGCTAAAAGCTCGCCGCCCGTGCCGAAGCGTGATGAGAGCGTGTATGTGGGCGAATCCCTTCCTCCCTCCGCCTAAATCAATAAGTCTTGCCTGACCTGTACATATTGTTTATCTTGAATGCATTGGTACTCTACATAGATTAAGTGGAGATGATGTGAAGGTTCTGTTTTTAGATACAAATATATTTCTACAATGCTTAGACCTCAAAAGCATTCCTTGGAAAGATGTTTTAAAAGAAGATGAGCTATTGTTGCTTATCCCTCATCCCGTTCAAGAAGAGATAGATCGGTTCAAGCAAGATGGAAATTCAAGGCGGGCGGATAGGGCTAGAAAAACAAATTCCTTTTTTAGAGATATTATTAATTCCCCTGGTGAATGCATTGAAATCAATAATGCTAATCTTAAGGTAATAATCAAATTCCCACCACCAGTTAACAAGGCCGATTTAGAAAGCATTGGGCTAGATTTGTCTAGGGCTGACGATAGAATTATTGCTGAAACACTACTTTACAAAAAGGGAAACCCTTCAGATGATGTAGCTCTCCTTACCCACGATACAGGCCCAATGCTTACGGCAAAGCGAATTGGATTGCCATTCCTAGAAATTCCGGATTCATGGCTATTACCCCCTGAGCCAGATAAAGCTCAGAAAAAAATTGATGAATTGTCCCGAGAACTCGTTGAGTTGAAAAAAACAGCCCCGGAAATATCGATAGCATTATTTAATTCTAAAGATACGCAAGTCGAGGAATTGAATGAGGATATTATGACCGTTGAAGCTTTTTCAGATTCTTGTGTTACTGATTACCTAAAGCTCGTAACCGATAAATACCCTATGGAGGATAATTTTAGCGAAGCGTCCGAATCATCCCGCCATAGCCATGCAAGCTTTGAAAATATTTATCATTCGATGATGACTTATCATCCTCCCTCACGGCAAGAAATTCTTCGGTATCAAAATGAGAAATATCCTGAATGGGTGGCTGAGATCAAAGCGTTTATTAAATCACTCCCTTCAAGGCTCGAAAAACGCTATTTCGAATTTCAGATCCATATCTGCAATGTTGGCCGCGTACCTGCTGAAAACGTATTAGTAGAATTCAGAGCTTTGGGAGGATTATTGATTGCACCTCCTTCAAAGGATGGAGATGAAGAGCAAAATGTAAAATTGGCACTTTCCCTCCCCCCTCCTCCTCCAAAAGGTATCTGGAAAAGGAGCGCAATATTTGGTTCCTCTCGAGTGCTGGGTGAAGTTAACGCCATATCCAGCAATTTATGGATGAAAGATTTATTAAATAGATCGGGAAAGGTAAGTAGAGACAGGAACGCTTTTTACTTTAAACATGGCAGACCAGCTAATTGTGTACAAGATATTATTTATGAATGTGATGAGCTTCGCCATCAAATGGAACCAGAGGTATTTAACCTGAAGTTGCAGATTCCGCCTTCCTCACTCATAACTAAGGGAGCGATCAGTTGCCGAGTCTCAGCTAAAAATGTCCGAACACCTTATATATCGATTACACCAATTAAGATTAACTATAGTCAAGGTGATGCTCATGCCGAATTTTATCGGCTCTTAAATGAAGCTTGACGATTTATGTGGTGCCACTCTAAATGTTTGGTTTACATCTAACCTAGTTTATCGCTAAACCTATCACCCCTTCTTCACCGACTGGTCTATCCAGTCGAGGTAGGCGGGGAGGCCGGCGGTGATGGGGAGCATGATGATCTCCGGCACCTGATAGCTGTGCAACGCTTTTACGGATGCCATCAGTTGCGGAAAAAGCTCGCTGCGCGTTTTGACGATCAACTGCACCTCTTTTCCCTTTTCGGTTTTCCCCTCCCATGTGTAGATGGAGGTAACGCCGGGAATGATGGAGCAGCAGGCGGCCAGTTTTTGTTCGACGAGCGCGAAGGCTATTTTCTCCGCGATCTCTTTGGAGGGGGCGGTGATGAGACAGACGGCGTGATCACTTACGGCGCAGTTCATTTATTAGGGCCCTCCACACGTTCGCCGGTTTTCATCACAAGGAAGTAACCGGCGTAAAATTCCAAAAGACCAATGACGGTGTCTTTCATCATCTTCCCCATATCGGGCGTGCTGAAAAACGAGAAGAACGCCGCCGCCACATAGATGAATCCCACCAACTGAAGCGTCCGCCCCAGCATGAATACCACGCCTTTCATTTTGTTCCGGGCCTCCGATACCTTTATATCATTTGGATGCGATGCGTATAGTCATCCCCTCCTTCGCAAGGAGGGGACATAGGGGAGGTTTTAACCCCACCTGCACCTCCCCTTGTAAAGGGGAGGAAATTTATCTTTAAACGGGGTGGGCTATCAGATCGTAATCCATCGCCCCGGTTATTGTTACCTTGATTATCTCACCGGGAGCGGCTTCGCAGTCATCCAAAATCAGTTCGCCGTCAACCTCGGGGGCCTGCGTGGCAAGCCGCCCTATCAACAGCCGATTTTCATTGTCGTACCGCTCGACCAGCGCGTCGAACGTTTTGCCCAGTTTTTCTTTATTCTTTTTTTTCGATATCGCGTTTTGCGCTTTCATCAATTGCGCCTGGCGTTTTTCTTTCACCTTTTCCGGCACGTCGTCGGCATAGGCGGCGGCCCCCGTTCCCTCTTCGCTGGAGTAGGTGAACACCCCCACGTGGTCGAATTGCGCCTCCTTGACGAATTTTAGCAGATGGTTAAACTGTTTTTCCGTTTCGCCGGGGAAGCCGACGATAAAGCTGGTGCGGATGGCTCCGTGCGGCATCTTCGCGCGTATCCGCTCCATCAGCGATTGAATGTCTTTTTGGGTTTCCTGCCGCCCCATCCGTTTCAGCACCGCGTCGTCGAAATGTTGAAACGGCACATCGATATACGGCGTGAACGGCGGTCCGGAGGCTATCATATCAATCATCGCGTCGGTGATGAGCGTGGGGTAGAGGTACATCACCCGCAGCCACCTTCCTTGTAACTCTTTCAAATTTTTAAGTTCTTTCAAAAGTTCCACAAGGCCGTTTTTCTTCTTTAAATCGGCGCCATAGCGGGTGGTATCCTGCGCCACCAGAACCAATTCGCGGATGCCGATGGCAAGAAGCTCTTTCGCCTCGGCGACGATAGCCTCTGGCGGGCGGCTTTTCAACGGGCCGCGGATGGCCGGGATGGAGCAGAAGGAACAGGCGTTGCCGCACCCCTCGGCGATTTTGAGGTAGGCCGACACCACCCCCGGCTGGGTGACGCGGCTGATGTTATCGGTACGATAGACCTCTTTCGTGGATTCGTCCGAGATGGCGAGCAGATAGTCGATCTCCGGTATGTCGCTTTGCAGCTCGGCTTTGTAGCGTTCCACCATGCAGCCCATCACGGCCAGCTTCGCGCCGGGCCGCGTTTTTTTTATCTCGGCCAAGCTGAGGATGGTGTCGATGGTCTCGCGCTTGGCGGCGTCGATGAAGCCGCAGGAGTTGACGAGGAGGCAGTCGGCCTCTTCGGGGTTGTCGGTGATGGTGCAGCCCTGCTGTTGCAGTATGGCCAGGACTTTTTCGCTGTCCACCCGGTTCTTGGCGCATCCCAGCGAGACCATGTGCAACCGCATGTTGCGCAGATTTTTCATTGGCAGATTATAACGCGAATTTCAGGTCTGGCAGGGCATGGAAAACTATTTGTGCCTGTCATTCCGAGCGTGGCGAAGAATCTCTTTCCGGAAAGTGATCCTTCGCCTCCGGCTCAGGATGACACAGCTATGGAACCGGGCTTCAAATCCCGCATTGCGCAAAAAATATGCGAAGGGCGTAATGCTGGGTATGGGGCTGAAATAAGCTTTGAGGAAAAAATGGTGGGCAATGCAGGATTTGAACCTGCGGCTTCTTCCGTGTGAAGGAAGCACTCTACCACTGAGTTAATTGCCCAATCGAATGAGAGATTATAAACATATCGGCCATTTATGGCAACCTCGCCTTTTATTTCACGTGGCGGGTCTTCACCAGCATGTCGACCACCGAGGGGTCGGCCAGCGTGGAGGTATCCCCCAACGAATCGATATCGTTTTCGGCGATTTTCCGTAGAATGCGCCGCATGATCTTGCCGCTGCGCGTCTTCGGCAGGCCGTGGGTGATGTGTATCACCTCCGGCTTGGCTATCGGCCCGATCTCTTTGGCCACGTGTTCCTTCAATTCCTTCTCCAGCGCGGGGGTGCCCTCGAACGGCGCTTTCAATATCACATAGGCGTAGAGCGCCTGCCCCTTGATGTCGTGCGGCATGGCGACCACCGCGGCCTCGGCCACTTTTTCGTGCGACACCAGCGCGCTTTCCACCTCCGCCGTGCCGATGCGGTGGCCCGCCACGTTGATAACGTCGTCGATGCGCCCCATCAGCCAGAAGTAGCCATCCTCGTCCACGCGTGCGCCGTCGCCGGTGAAG
>JAHFEK010000030.1 GCA_023248495.1 Nitrospinales bacterium | reverse complement strand
CGGCTCCATGAAGACCGTTTTGTCGGTGGCGGAAATGCCGTGGATGATGCCGGGAAAAACGTTTTTGAATTCCGCCTTTACCGGCAGCACCACTCGGTCGTTGCGGATGGTGACATACGCATCCTGAAAGCGCTCTTCCAGCCCGGCGCGCGTGAGCATTTCCTCGGCCTTTTTGTGGATGCGCCCGCGCAACGACGCGATGCGGGATTCCAGCTCCATGAGCAGCGCGGTGGCATCCGGTTTCACCCCGCCGTCTTCGGAGAACGTCCGGGTGAAAAAGACCGTGATTTCCACAAGCGAAACAAACCCGGCCGCGGCGGCGTGCAGGGCCGCTTTGTCCGGGTTGTCCCCCAGAAATTCCTCCAGCCGTTCGGCCCCCCGAAGGAAGCGCCACATGGTTTTGCAGTCGTCTTTTTCGGGGATGGCGCCGCGCTTGACACGGGCCAACGCCGGGGCCGGATCGGGAATCGCGTTGGGAAACAGCAGGCCGCCCCCTTTGAGCAACGGCAGCATTTCCACCGTTTCGTCCAGCAGATGTCCGGCCTCTTCGCGCGTGGCGGCAGGCAGCAGGTCGCGGCAAAGTCCGGCCCCCGCCTCGGTGCGGCAGTGTGCGGCGAGCGCGTCGCGCAGCAGGCCGAATTCAAGCGCCTTGGCGGCGCGCGCGGCGCCGGATGCGCGCGGTTTCTGCGTCATCCAGGACGGTGAAAATCAGGAAGGTTGGTGGTCATCAGGCTTGTGCGCCGTTTCTTTTTCGCGCTGGGCGCGCAGGTGGCGTTCGCGGTTCTGTCCATAGGTGAACCAGTTGACCCAGCGCGTGATACGCGCGGCGATGAGTACTCCCGCCCCCAGGATGAGGAGCGGGATCCACCAGGCCATGAAATCAGACGTTGGCGGGTTGCGCCGCCTCTTCCTTCACAAACAGTTCGATGATGTCGCCCACCTTCACGTCGTTATACCCGTCCAGGCCGATGCCGCACTCGTAGCCGCTGGCCACTTCGCGGGCGTCATCCTTGAACCGTTTGAGCGACGAAACGGTGCCGGTGTAAATCACCACGTTATCGCGTATCAGGCGGCACAGCGCATTGCGGCGGATGAGGCCGTCGCGCACCATGCTGCCGGCGATAGTGCCCACGTTGGATACCCGGAAGGTGTTGCGCACCTCGGCGCGGCCAAGAGTCCGTTCCACAATCTTGGGCTTCAGCATCCCCTTGACGGCGAGACTGATGTCATCGGCGACTTCGTAGATGATGTTGTATAGCCGCATGTCGATTTTTTCGCGCTGGGCCAGCGTCTTGGCCTTTTCCGTCGGACGGATGTTGAAGCCGATGATGATGGCGTCCGAGGCGTCGGCCAGCATAACGTCGGTCTCGGTGATCGCCCCGACGCCGGAATGAATCACCTGCAACTTCACCGTATCGAAGGTTAGTTTGCCCAGCAATTCGGACACCGCATCGCTGGAGCCTTGCGTATCGGCCTTGATAACCAACTTGAGATCCATCATCTCGCCTTCGTGCAGGCTTTCCAACACGTTTTCGAGGCGGACGTGCTGCTTCACGGCCATTTTCTTGTCGCGGGCGGCATCCTGCCGGGCTTGGCTGATCTGGCGGGCCTTGCGGTCGCTGTCCACCACGGCCAACAGTTCGCCGGGAGGGCACGCATCGGCCGCGCCCAACATCTCCACCGGCATGGAGGGACCGGCTTCCTTGACGTTTTCGCCCTTGTCGTTGACGAGCGCGCGGACGCGGCCCTGAAACTGGCCGGCGACAAAGATGTCGCCCAGCTTGAGCGTTCCTTTGTTGACGATGAGGGAAAGAACCGGGCCGCGGCTTCTGTCCAGCCGCGATTCGATGACAGTGGCGATGGCCATTTGATCCGGCTCGGCGCGGAGATCGAGCACTTCGGCCTGCAAGCCGAGCATCTCAAGAAGCTGCTCCAACCCTTGCCCGGTCTTGGCGGATACCGGGATGAAAATCGTTTGGCCGCCCCACTCTTCCGCCACGAGGCCGTAATTGAGCAGGTCCTTTTTTACTTTTTCCGGATTGGCGCCCGGCTTGTCGATTTTATTCACCGCGACGATGATAGCCACGTTGGCCGCCTTGGCGTGGTTGATCGCCTCGACGGTCTGCGGCATCACGCCGTCATCCGCCGCCACCACCAGCACCACGATATCGGTCACTTTGGCGCCGCGTGCGCGCAAAGCGGTGAACGCCTCGTGGCCGGGGGTATCGATAAACGTGACGGTTCCTTTGCCGTAATGGACGCTGTATGCGCCGATGTGCTGCGTAATGCCGCCCGCTTCGCCGCTGGCAACCTTGGTCTTGCGAATGGCGTCCAGCAGCGATGTTTTACCATGGTCGACGTGCCCCATGATGGTGATCACCGGGGGCCGGATCGGCAAGTTGGAGGTATCGGCGACGATGTCCTTGATTTTATCCAACACGAGGGCTTCCTGCACCTTGACGGTATAGCCCATTTCCTTGGCGAGGTTAATGGCCACTTCCACGCCAAGTGTCTGATTCACCGTGACGGCGGTTCCCTTCATGAACAGACGCTTGATAACTTCGGCCACCGGCACGTTGAGCCGTTCGGCGAATTCCTTGACGATCATCGCTTCTTCAATAACGACGGACTTGGCGGCTTCTTCCACCTTCTTACGGTCTTCGTCGGCAACTTGCCGCTCCAGGGCGCGCATTTCATCGTCTTCTTTGCGGCGGCGGCGCTCGTCTTCCTTGCGCTTCTTCTCATCGGCTTTGCGGCGTTGGGCCTCTTCGGTGCGCCGCCGGTCTTCATCGGCGCGGCGCTTGGCTTCTTCAGATTTTTTCTTTTCGTCGATCACCTTGCGGGCCGAGTCCTCGGCCTTCTTCTTTTCCTCTATGATCCTGGCGGCGGAGTCGCTCTCGGCCTTCTTGCGTTTTTCCGCCGCTTCGGCGGCTTGTCTTTCCGCATCGGGAACCGCGGGAGGTTCATGGGCGGCAACCGGCGGTTTCGCCTGGGCGGCAGCCGGCGGTTTCGCCAAAGTGGCAGCCGGCGCTTTTTCCTTGGCAGGAGCGCGCTTTTTAGCGCCCTTGAGCGTTTTTTCGTGTTCAGCCTTGCGCGCCGCGCTCGGCAGGTTACCCACTACTCTCCGTATCTTTTCAGCATTGGTTGGATCGATCGCGGAAGAAGCGGTTTTTTTTCCTTCCACGCCCATCTTCGCCAGCGCGTCGATGATGTACGCGCTGGTTATGTCCAGTTCCGATGCCAGTTCGCTAATTCTCATTAAAATCTCCTAATAAGCGGATTAGTATATCACAAATGCGGCGGGGAGAACGTTCAACTGAAGGAGACGGATTTTATGCCTCGCATAAGCCGGTCATCGCCGGGTAACCGGCGCGCCGCGTTAGATACGGCGTTTTTGATGCGCTGCGGCGTTGTTGGCGAGCGTATTGCACCGCTCGTTCTCGGCATGGCCGTCGTGACCACGAACCCAAGCCCAGCGGATACGGTGCTTTTGAGCTTGCGCGTTAAGCGCTTCCCATAGTTCGCGATTCTTCACCGGCTGTTTGCCGGCCGTCTTCCAGCCGTTGCGTATCCATCCCTTCAGCCACTCGGTCATCCCCTTCACCAGATATTGCGAATCGGTGGTGACGGTCACGTCGCGGGGATCCGCAAGCGACTTCAGCGCTTCCAGCGCGCCGGTGAGCTCCATCTCGTTGTTGGTGGTGGCCGCCTTGCCGCCGGAAAGCTCCAGGTCTTTTCCATCGATACGGACGATGGATCCCCACCCGCCGGGCCCGGGATTGCCGTGACAACTGCCATCGGCGAATATCTCAACGCGCGGACGCGCGCCCTTATCCGTGCCGGTGGCGTGAAAAAGGGGTTCCTGCTGGCGATTCACCGTTAAAAGTCGAAGTGCGCCTGCAAGGTCATTACGTTTGCTCCAGGCCCCGGCGAAGCCGCGGCGGAATTCGGAGGCCATCCCTTGGCCACCGCCTCTTCGTTGTAGCGGACATAGCCGATAACGAGCGTCGCCTTTTCACTGAAGGACCACCCGAAGCCGAAGGTGACCGCGCCGTAATAGCTGCGGCCAGCCATATAGTCGATGCCAAACCAAAGTTTTTGGTTAACCTCGGGCATCCGGCGGTCGAAACCGAGCATCAGCCCGTGGTTATCGGTATCGCCGGCCGAATTTTTCAAGAAATCCGAATTGCCATAAAAATAGCCGACGGTAAAACGGCCAATAAAAGAAACCGTCTTGGAAGCCTCGCCGTACATTATATTGACGTCGTTTTTCCCCTTTTCGGCGCTGACATCGTAGGCGCCAACGGCGAGGATCGGTCCCCATTTGCCGAAGGCCTCTTCGGTGGTGGCCAATTTCGCGTGGAAGGTGAGCGGATAGTCGTACGGCTCCCGTACATCAACCCCCGCTTCCACCTGATACGTTCCGCCATCGCGAAGCCCGGCGGAAATACCGAAATTCATCGGTTCGGCGTGACCGCCTATGTCCTTCTGGCGGAACATGGTGGTGTTGTTTTCAATGGCCATATGAAAGGTGCCATACGGCTGTACATCGGTGGAAGGAATATGCATCAACTTCGATGGCGTGGCGTGCGCCGTTCCCATGGCAAGAAGGATGCTAGCGATAAAGATCAGCGGCTTTTTCATCGGGCTCCCTCAATAAATGTCAAAGTTAAATTATCCGGTGGCAAAGAGTTAAAAAGGGAGCATGTATCCCAAGGCAACAAGCATCCCATATTTAAAGTTGTTTTATTCTATTGTATGCACCATGAAATGTCAATAATCCCAACCATCTTTATCCCGATACATGCCAAACAATCCGATCCACGGTTATTTTTTCGGGATTAAGGATACATCCACGATTGTTTCACGCCGTCCAAAACCCTGCAGCCTACCGCCAAGTTTTTTCAAAAACGGGGCGGCGGACATACTGGTTCCGCCGCGCAGAAACAAGGCGGGCAAAATAATTACGGAATGCCGCATGATTAACGAATACTTCCCGAACGGCATTTCAACAATCCGCTAAAAGGCTAAATAGCTAAAACTCCTTGACTTGTGGCCGTTTTCAAAATATAAACCTAAAGGTGATGCATGATGAACTGAACTCATACTGTGGCGACGGCGTTCAAATGGAGGGGAAGCTCATATTCAAAGGGGCTCTCCGGTTTGAGGGGCACTTCAAAGGGTTTATCGAAACACAGGACACCCTGATCGTCGGCCCCAGCGGAAAGATCAACGCAAAGGTGGATGTTGGTTCGCTCTACAACATGGGCGAGATCAACGGTGACGTCCGCGGCGTTACGCGGATTTCCATTCTCGCCGGCAGCAAGCTGACAGGCAACATCGACACCCCCTCGCTCATCTCCGAGGAAGGGGCGCTTTTCCGCGGACTCTGCACCATGCCCGAATCGCTCCCCGCCGAGTTCTTTGCGCCCAGGGAATCCAAGCTGAAGAAAACGCTCAACACCACGCTTCAAACTTTCTGGAGCAACACCGGCTTTAATCAACCGGGATCCCCCGGCGAAAAAGAAGCCGCGGCCGGTTCCGGCAGGAAAAAAATCCTCGTGGTGACCGTCACCGTGATCCTTTCGTTGCTGATCCCATCGGCGTGGTTCGCCATCAGGGCAAAAGACAAAATGGGAACCAGCATGATTTCCCGCTATATCTATGAAACTTTCGCGGGCGGCGACGCCCAGAAACTGCTGCCGCTGGGAGATGCCTATTTTGAAGAAGGACACTGGGGACGCGCCTCGGCCGTGTACGAGCGGGTAAAAGAGCTTGCGCCGCTTGAACCGGAAATGGTGAAACGGCTCGCCATGGCGCAGGAAAACGCCGGCGATGCCGAGGCTTCCGCCGTCAACTACTTCATATACCTGAACGGGCATCCCAAGGATGATAAGATCGTATTGAAATTAAAAGAATGGTACACCGCCGCCAAGAATACCGGCAAACTGATTGAGCTGTATACCATGTTGCTGGAAAAACGCACCGACATGGCCGAAACAGCGGCAAAAGAACTCTACACGCTTTATACCGATATCGGCAAACCTGAACAGGCCCTTTCCCTGTACCGGGATAAAATCGCCCAGAGTCCGCGCAATTACGACGACCTGATGACTATCGGCCGGTTGCAGAAAAAGCTGGGACGCGTCAATGAATCCATCGAAACATTCACCGAAGCCGTACAAAAGGGCCAAGGCAACAAAGAATCCTATTACGAACTGGCGTATGCCTGTCACAAAGCCGGGCTTGAAGACAAGGCGATGGAATATTTCAACGTTTACGCCCGGCTTGATCCGCAGGGAACCGAGGCCGTCAATAATCAGGGTACGTCAGCCTTGCGCAGGGAAAAACCGAAAAGGCGATGGAAATGTTCCAAAACGCGCTCCAGGGAAGCCCCGCCAACATCCGTTCGTTCCTGGGGCTGGCCATCACCTACAGCCGCCGGGGAGACGCCGGGCAGGCCGAGGACTTCTGCAAGAAAATCCTGGAAATCGACGCCGACTACGCGCCCGCGCTCAACCGCCTGGCATGGCTCTACGCGCAGCAAAAAAGAAAACTCGACGATGCGCAGAAATATTCCATCGCCTCCATGCGCTACAATGAAAACGTGCCGGACTACATCGACACCCTTTCTGAAATCTACTTTCAGCAGCAGGATTACGAAAAAGCAATCGGTCTAATCGAGAAGGCGATCAAGCTGCGGCCGGTCAACCCGTATTTCCACGCCCAGCTCGAAAAATTCAGGGCCGCCCAAAAACAGGCCGGCGGCATCAACTAACCTCCCCCTTCCCGGAAAGCGCATATGGAAACATCGGAAAAAATCGGCGGCATCTATTACGAGCGGAAAGTTCTCCAGATGGGAACCGCCGGCACGCATAAAGTGTCGAACGATTTTCATGACCTGCACTACTTCGCCAAAGACAACGCCAAAGGCGAGGTGGATATCTGCTACCTGAAGCCTGACGGCACTCCCTCGGCCATCGTAGCTGAATCCATCGCGCGTGAAGCGTTCGCCGTCCGTTTCAAGGATTGCGGCACGCATGAGTGCGATCTCCGCAAAAAAACGCCGGAAGAAAAGAAAGCGGAAATCGTCGATGCGAAGGTGCGGAAGGGGGAGGAGCATCTGGAAAAAAAAGAGTTCAACTCCGCCACTTTTGAATTCGGCCAGGCGCTCAAAGCGGACGACAAGCGCCTTGATGCCCACCTCGGAAAAGGCCAGGCCCATTTGGCGCTGGGCGAGGTGGACAAGGCAAAAGAACATTTCGAGAAAATGGCCGCCATCGACGGCCTTTACAACGAGGATAACAAACATACCCTGAACGAACTGGGAATCACGTTGCGCCGAAGCGGCATGTTCGAGGAAGCTATCCGCAATTACCAAAAGGCGTCGCTGATGGATCCCGCCGACGAAGCGCTCCACTTCAATATGGGCCGCGCCTACAAAGAGTGGGGGAAAACCGCCGAGGCGCGGGAAGCCGTGCAAAAGGCATTGGCGATAAAACCGGTCTTTCAGGAAGCGGTGGATCTGCTCAAGACGCTCCAATAACCGGACACCTTAAGCCCGCCACGAAAAAAAAGGCCGGCCATTAAACGGCCAGCCCCGTCAAAACAAAACAGCACACCCGGCTTACAGCTTAAGGACCTTCCTCAGTTTTTCTTCCAGCGTGGCGGCATTGAAAGGCTTCACCACGTAATCGTTAACCCCTGCCTGGGCCGCGGCAACCACGTTATCCTTCAGCGCTTCGGCGGTGACCATGATCACCGGAACACTCTTGAGCGCATCGTCGGCACGCATCACCTTGAGCAGTTCAAGGCCGGTCATGTTCGGCATGTTCCAGTCCAGCAGCACCACATCGTACTGATTGGCCTTAAGCTTCGGCAATGCCGTGGAACCGTCGTCGGCCTCGTCCACATTTTTGATGCCGAGCTGGCCCAGGATGTTTTTTTCGATCTTCCGCATTGTCGCGAAATCATCGATCACCAACACCCGCATATTCGGATCAAGTTCTGCCATAACGCTCCCTCTTAGGTTTATCATGAATAAATCGCATTGAGCCATTACCCCATATTGTTTGACTATACCGGAAAAAGCCCCCCAAATCAAAGCAAAGGGAATGTAAGGACGGAAAGGTTTTGGAATAAGCGGTATTGGCCGCCTCATTTATTAAAGTGACGATATTCGCCCGCAACAGGCCCGCTCGCCTCACGTTCGCGCGTTGCGGGCCGCCCCGCTTCAAACCCAAAGGCGGAGTGTGAGGAAATTTATGGGGTGAGTGACGGGGATTGAACCCGCGACCAATGGAGCCACAACCCATTGCTCTACCAGCTGAGCTACACTCACCATCCAAAAATGAAGTGATAAGTATAGCCAACTTTGGAACAATTGCAAGAAAGAGACCGCATGCACATAAAAAAATCGCCGGCATTCACCCCGCCGGGCGGACTGAACGCCAGCTTTGCCGGGCATCGCATGGCGCCCGGCAACCGCCCGCAAAAAAACTATATCGTCCGCAAATACGAGACGATGGCCTCCAGCTCTTTCGGATTGCATGCGCCGGTCGGGGGACAATTGTGCGCCGCCCTTTTCATCATCTCTTCCTGCGAGAACTTTTTCCCCACCCCTTTGAACCCCGGGGCGCTGACCCCTTCGCCATTTTTTCCATGGCAGGAATAGCAGCGGTATTTCTCCCCCTGGAAAAGCGATTTTCCTTCCGAGACGTCCGCGGCATGGGCGGAAGCGGCAAACCCCATAACGAGCAACAGCCCAAAGGTCATTACGATCCGGTTCATTGGCACCTCTCTTTATGCGTTAACAACATTATTTTTTAGGCGGGGCGATAAGCAACACGTCACATGGGGCGTGCTTCGCCACGCGCTTCGCCACATCCGGCAAAAAAAGGTCGAACAACCCTTCATCATGATGGTACCCGACCAGGATGAGGTCGGCATTGCGCTTCCTGGCCGCCGCCACCACGGCGTCGGCGGGATCGTCCTTCTCCTCGATCACCACTTCGCATGAAACGCCATTATCGGTAAACCATTTCACGTATGCGGCGACCCCTTCTTTGAGCTGCTTTTCACGCGCGTCGTTGAGCTCCCGTAAAACCTCGGGGGGAAGCAGATTCACCTCGCCATCGCCAACAGTTTCCATGGCGGAGTAGACCGACATAAAGGTAAGGTGAACGCCCGGCACCAGCGAAAGCATGGAGGCCGCCCTCCGCAACGCATCGGAAGAAAGCGCATACCACTCGTGGGCGGGAGGTGGCACGGCGACAAGGACATTTTTATATGCTGTTTTCATCATGCCTCCATTATATCCAGTTTTTTGGATAGTGGCGGTCGGAGGCGAGGTTGTTTACCACCAGCGCTACCGCAAGCAGCACGAGCACGCCCCCCAACACGGGATAAAGCACGAACGTCCACCCCGCTTTGGCGCTGACACCTATGAGGGCTGTGGCGCCGCCCGGCGGGTGAAGCGTGCGGGTCGCAAGCATCGCGGCGATGGCGAGCGACACCGCCAGCGCTATGGAAACCTCCGTGTTGCCAAGCGTTTGGTATATCGTCACCGCGATGGCGGCGCTGATGATGTGGCCGCCGATGAGGTTGCGCGGCTGCGATAACGGCCCTTCGATGGCGGCATAAATCAGGACGGCGGATGCGCCAAACGAACCGATCATCATCGGCACCCCGGCCCGGTACGTAATGAACGCCACGGCGAAGATACCGCAAAAAGCCCCCAGCCAAGCCCAAAAGATATAGCGGATTTTAACGCGCGGCGGAGCGGCGGCGCCCTGTCCCCTGAATTTATTCAGGTATTCCGTGAATCCGCCTTGCATCATTTCCGATCCTCCACCCATTTCGCGGGCTGTACGAAATGTCCATCAAACCGGCATGGCAAGATTTGCGTCATCCGGACGGCGGCTACTTCTTGGGAACATCCGTCGGAGCGGGCGCGTCTTTGGCCTTCCCGCCCGCGCCGAGTTTCAGGATGCTTTCAATCCGCTCAATGTCGGCGCCGGCCACTCCGATACCGTTGATCCAAAACGCGGGTGTGCCGGTGACTCCCAGTTTTTGTCCCCACCTCATATGCTCATCCAAAACCGCGTTCACCTTTTCCTCACACCCATTGGGAAGCGTGAAACTCTTGTCCCACTTGCCGGCCATCGTCTCCCGGTAGGTTTCGGCGGCGTTCGCGGCGCAAAGGATGTTGCGTGATTTTTTTGCGGCATCCGCGTGCATTGGCAGCGGATAAAGAAAGACGTAAAGCGTTATGTCCCGCCGGTCTTTCAGCCATGCATCCGCTTTGCGGCAAAAAGGGCAATCCGGATCGTTGAAAACCACCACGGCGTTTGGGCCGTTGCCGATCTTCAACGCTTTTTCCAAGGGAAGGGCTTGTGTTAGCAATGCCTGTATCTGTTGCTTCCGTTCCTGCGTCAGCGACTTTTTGTCGCGAACCAATTCCCCGAAAAACAGCGTCTTGGTCTTGAGATGGAAGTACATAACCTGGCTGTTCACCACCACCTCGTAAATACCGTCCATATCGGTTTTGGATACCGCGTCCACCGGGGCCGCCGCGTTGATCTTCCGCAACTCTTCAAATACCTGCGCGGTGGCATCCTTGGCGGTCTCCTTGGCGGCATACGCCACGCCGCTGTAACAGACCAACGCCGCCGATGCCGCGATTACCATTTTTTTCAAGCCCATGACTTCTCCTCGCACCCGGTTTTTATACTGGAGTTTCGACTATACCATAACCCGGCGGCGGCGAGGGGTATCCAAAAAGCCTAAAACTGAAAGCCAAAACCGATGGTGAAATCGGGGGCGGTCTGCGTGAGATCTTCCGTAAAGGAGATGTCAATCGGCTGGCCGCCGGGGGTTACGTAACGCGCCCCGAACGTAATCCCCATCCACGCCCTGCGAAACAGCGCCGGCGCTCCTTCACCATATGGCGAGGTGACATATGAAAGTTGCGCTACCGCCGAAAGCCGGTCAGTCAGGAATTGCTCCACCGCGCCGTCACATACGTACATGGGATTGAGCGCGATTTTTTCACCCCGGTCGATAAATCCGGGATTGACGGCGCCGCCATTAAAAGTCAACTCGGTCTCCCCGAACCGCCGTTGAGCGATCAACATGAAACCGTACTCCCACGCGCCGTTCCCCAACCCGGCCCCAGTGATCGCGGAAGGAGCCTGCAACAACAGTTCCGCGGCAAGCCCTCCCCTTTCCCCATCCGCAAGCAATTCACGCTTCAACCATACGGTAACATCCCCCAACGCCACCGCGTACGGCAAGGCCGGGCTCCACTCTTTGCCGTTATGTACCAGGGAATACAGGTAACGGTTGCGTGGAGCCTCCCGCTGACCGTTATAATCGACAAAGCCAAACATGCGGTGATTGTCCAAAATGGCCTGATCCAGGAAACCGCCACCTGCGTAAAACAGCGGCAACTCGACGCCACCCTCAAAAGAACCAAACCCCCGGCGGAAGCCGAATGTCAGTTGGGGCAGCTCCATGTCAAAGATATAACTCCATCCGGGATTGACATCCTGAAAAAAAATGCTGGAATAACTGAAATCCGCGCGCGCCGAAATATCGCCCTCGGTCAACGCGCGGGGAATGCTGGCGGAGGGATAGAGCAGGCCGAAAAATACCGGTGAATGGTTTTTCACCTGAAATGGGGCGGCTAGCGAGGAGAGGGGAAAGGAAAGCAACACCGCCCCAAAAAGCGCCGCAACCCATGACTGCCTCGCCGCGGCCCGCTGGAATTCACGCATCGGCGCAGTATAGCCCTTTGGCGCCCCCAATGGTATAGTATCCATCCATTACATATACCGGCATGCCGGAAGAAAGGGAACCAGACATGGGACTGCAAAAAACAAGCTCGACCGCCATCGCGCGGCTGTTTGCGACCGTCATCCAGGATCTTCTGCAAAAAACAGCCGGAAAAAAATTTCACATTTCCAACACGATCATGCAAATTCCGGGCATCAAGCTCAGCGGCGACATCAGCGCATTCGTCACCTTTTACGGCGACTATAACGGACTGATGGTTCTCAACTTCGAAGGACCGGCCGCGCTGGAAGTGGTTCGCTCGATGCTCTTGGGGATGGGACTGGGCGAGGAAGACCTGCCCACCTCGCATACCAGCGACGAAGTGCGCAACAACGTGGGGGAATTAACCAACCAGGCCATCGGCAAAGTGCGCAGCGTGATACAACAGAAGTACGATATCGCCGCCAAAGCGAACATTCCCGCCGTGGTGCCGATCACCGTGCCGCTGGAACTGACGATGGAAACGAAGGGACACTCGGAAACGGAATCCCTGCGCGTGGTATTCACCACCGAAAAGAACAACCGCTTCTATATGGAGCTGGCCATCGAGCCGATGCTTTGGCGGCCGCTGAACGAACCGGGCGATAAACTGTAACCGGCGCGCGGCATCAGCCCGGCCGGTCGATGGAAAACACGGACCAGGGATAATCGAGAAACAACTGCATCTCCGCCCCTTCCTCGCCAAGCCCGACATCAAGCCGGATGGTGACGCCGGAAAAAAGCGCGCGAAACCCGCCGCCGTATGAATACCGGAACGTATGGTGAAGATCATTCCAGGTATCGGCCACGCTCCCCACTTCGCCGAAAAGGGCCAGCTGAATGTTTGTTCGCAGTCCGCGCAACACCAGCCAGTCCATCAATGTCCGCTCATCGGTGAGATTCCAGCGCAACTCGGTGCCATAGGACACGGCCTTCCCGCCGTAGAAACGGCCATTGGCATAACTCCGCAGCCGCTGGGTGCCGCCCAGGGGAGTGGCGACGCCGTATTCGTTGTAGGCGATCCGGTCATTGATAAACTGCGCCTCGGTCGCCCGGCACCGCGCCAACGCCGCCTGATCGGAAATCGCGCCGCATTGAAGTCCCATCACACTTTGCAGCGTCGCATAGTCGGTGCTGGCGGCGGACTGCCGTTCCGCGGACGAATAAAAAGCGTTAAACGCCCACGTACTTGCGTTCCCCACCGGCAAGTAGCCAGTGAGATTAAGGTCATAGGTATCAAACCGGCTTGTCATGAAACGCTGTTCCATGGGCGAACGGCGCACCCCCTCCACGCGCCAGCCAACGCGGGGATCCTGCACGTCGTCGGTGATATCCACGGCAAAGCCGAGGTTGAGGATGTTTTCAGTTTGAAAACTTTTGTCGGTGCTGGAGAAATCGTTGCCGTACCGGTCAAGCACCCGGTTCACCGTTCCGCCGTTGTTGACCCAGCGGGCATATCCCTCATAGCGGCGCTCGTCGAACGTCAGCGTCAGTTGGCCTACCGCCGCGCCCCCCTCGTAGTAGGGAAGGATGTAATCGTTTTTATCGGAGTCGATGCCGCGCCGGAAAACCTTTGGCGCCACCTTGTAATTGTAAATCCCCGTGTTGAATATCAACAGGCGGTCGATAAGGTGGATGTCAAGCAGCGTTGCCCCGCCGGCCGTGAAATCGCCCGCCACGTAAAACCCGGTGAAATCGGCCTGTGTTTCGGCAATATTGGCAACTGTGGCCCCCATGCCGGATGCCGCGCCAAGCCCCGGTATGTTGCCGGCGAGAGGATACACAAAGTATGCGAAATCGGTGCTAAATTGGTTGCGGCGGCGCTCAATGTGGTGTCCCTGTTCCACTCCCGCCGCCACGGCGGCATCTTCGGCGAATGAAACCGCGGGGAATACACACATAATCACAAAATAAAGAATTGCCGCTCTGCCATTCTCCATGGCTCCATTCTACTCCCCCTCCGAAGCGGGGTACAACCCGCCCGGCCGCGATGGAAAAAGGCCCTTGAAGCGACAACCGCTTCTGTTTGTTATATTATGGGGACACTTGCACCGCGCTGGCGGCATTGGACACGCCAACGGAAGATACCTGTTCCTTGAAGGTTTGGGAGAAAACGAGCATGAATATGGCGGCCCCCTATTCCCGGCGGTTTATCATTGGCCTGTCGTGTATAGCGCTTATCCTGACGGCCGCCTCCACCGCCGCCGCCAAGAATTTCGGAGCGGCCATCGCGGACGTTTCCGGCCCGGTATTTGTCATCACCAAGGATACCAATAACATCGTGGATGCCACCAAAGGACAGCGGCTCGTTCCCGGCGACGCCGTCACCACGGGCCCGGAAGGTGAAGCTGAAATACTGTACGACGATGGCAACCTGACCCGGCTGGATGAAAACAGCCGCTTATTAATCGAAAAGCTCGCCATCGTGGAAGGGGGCGCGCGGGAAACGGGGCTACGGCTTGAATTGGGGCGCGCGAAAAACGCGGTATCGAAATTGGGAAACAAGCGGTCCCATTTTGAAGTCCATACCGCTTCGGCTGTGGCGGGCGTAACCGGGACTCCCGATTGGGTGGTAGCCCTTACCGGCGACGCCGGCTCCCCCGCGACGGAAGTCGATTTGCTGGGAAAACTTGGCGAACCGGGCGAAGTGTACTGTGAAGGGGCTGGCGGCGCCGGACGGCAGGCGATCACATCGGGTATGCGCACGGTGGTACAGCCGGGTATGCCTCCCGCCACGCCATTCGCCATCGACCCCGAACGGCTACAATCGCTGTTGCAAAAAATGGCAATCAAAACGCCGAATGATGTCCGCGATCTCTTGCGGAACGAACTTGATAAAATCAGCGGCGTAACGCCATCGGCTTCCGGCGCCGGCATCGGATCAGGCATTGGTTCCGCTGTTGGTGCCGCCCTTGGCGCGGCGGGCACGGCGGCAGGCGCGATGGCCGGAGCCGAGGCCGCCAAGGCGGCGGCCGGCGCGGCGGCGGCAGGGGCCGCCGGATCCGTGATCGGCTCGGTCGCCGGAGCTGCGGGGGGTCTGGTCGGCGGCGGCAAGAAAGACGAAGACGAAAAACCGGCGGTAACGCCAGCGCCAGTGAAGGAGAAAGAAACACAGAACACGCATGTGGAAAAGGCCGCTGGAAAAACCACCGCGCCGCGCGCGTGGATCGCGGGATCGAAGCCGTTACAGGCCGGCGAAGCGCACTCAGTTTTTCTAAATAACGACGGCACGGTCTTCGCCTGGGGTAATCACGAAGCGGGACAACCGGACGATGCCGCCAAAAACAGCCGATTGCTTCGCATGAAGGTCAAGGGACCGGAGGGCAAAGAAAACCTTGAAGAAATTGTGGCGGTTGCCGCGGGGGGGCTGCATACCGTCGCGGTGAAAAAAGACGGCACGGTCTGGGCCTGGGGAAATAATGAAAAGGGGCAGTTGGGCGATGGTTCCACCGAGCCGGGCAAAACACCGGTGCAGGTGAAAACTTCGGACAGCAAAGAGAATCTCGATGGAATCGTGGCTGTTGCCGCGGGGGGGCTGCATACCATCGCGCTTAAAAAAGATGGAACGGTCTGGGCCTGGGGCTACAACGATGACGGTCAACTGGGCGATAACTCGTATAACAAGCGGCGGCTTTCCGCCACACAGGTGAAAGGGCCGGATGGCGACGATGAGTTGGAGGGGATAATCGCGGTTGCCGCCGGCAAAGCCCATTCGCTCGCGCTTAAAAAGGACGGCACGGTTTGGGCCTGGGGATTAAACGATAACCGGCAATTGGGCGATAATTCAACAAGCACCAGAAAAGCCCCCGTGCAGGTGAAGGGACTCAAGGGAATAATTGCCATCGCGGCGGGCGGCTCCCATTCCCTCGCGCTGAAGAATGACGGCACATTTTGGACATGGGGAAATAATGAGGACGGGCAACTGGGCGATAATTCCACCAGCGCCAAAAAATCCCTCGTGCTGTTAAGCGGACTGAAGGGCGTACAAGCCATCGCCGCCGGCGAGAATCACAGCGCCGTATTGAAAAATGATGGCACGGTTTGGGTATGGGGAAGCAACAGCTTCGGACAGCTTGGCAACGGCTCAAAAGGAGGCAAGCGCCTCATTCCCACGCTTGTGGAGGGATTGAGCGGCATATCCGCCATCGGTACGGGAAGCAATCACATGCTCGCGTTGAAAAATGATGGAACGCTATGGGCTTGGGGAAGCAACAATACGGGTCAACTGGGAGATAACTCGAAAGTTGACCGGCTGACTCCCGTCTTGGTGAACAACCCGTAGGGGCACCACTCCCCGCCGCCCTGAATAGCCGTTTCCCTTCGAACGCTCCGCGCCCCCGGGATCGGGCGCGGAGCGGCGGTTGATACCGCTAGAAATCCTTGAACTCTTCATCACCAAACGGGATGGCCTCCTCGGCCTTCACGCCGGCGTGAACCGGCTTGGCCTCGGCTTTTTCTGTCTTCCCCTTGTCGGCGGCGAGTTTCATCCCTTTAACCTTAACCATCAAAGGGGCGTGTGTTTTGAGAGGCTCGTGGCCGCGCGGTGGCGGCAATCCCTTCGGCTTTGCGGCAACATGCGCGGGAAGCGCTTGCCGGTGCCCATTCCCGCTCCCATTGCCGCCGTTCACCAAATGGTTGAGGTCGCCGACTACGCCATCCAGCATCTCGGCCTGCGCCGCCAGCTCTTCGCTGCCGCTGGCCGCCTCCTCGGCGCTGGCAGCGTTCGCTTGCGTCACGGAATCCATTTGCGTCACCGCGCCGTTGATTTGCTCGACCCCTTGCGACTGTTCGCGCGAGGCCGCCGCCACCTCAGCGGCAATATCGCCGGATTTCTTAATGCCTGCGGCCATCTCATTCAGCGATTTGGCAAGCCGCTCGGTAATCTGGTGACCGGCCTGCGCCCGCTCCACCGCGTTGCCGATAAGCCCCGCGATGTCCTTGCTGGCCGAACTGGCGCGTTGCGCGAGATTGCGCACCTCTTCGGCGACAACCGCGAAGCCCTTGCCGTGCTCGCCCGCGCGGGCCGCCTCCACCGCCGCGTTCAGCGCCAGCAGGTTAGTCTGGAAGGCGATTTCCTCGATAACCTTGATGATCTTGGCGATATCGTCGGATGCTTTCCGTATCGATTCCATCGCGTGCGACATCTCGGTCATCTCACTCAGGCCCGCCTCCACCGCCTTCTTGGTCTCGGCCATCAGGCTGTTGACGGTGTTGGCGTTGTCGGCGTTCTGCTTGGTCATCGACGCCACCTCCTCAAGCGACGAAGAGGTTTCTTCTATGGCCGCCGCCTGTTCGCTCGCCCCTTCCGCCATCTGCTGGCTGGTTTCGGAGAGCTGTCCCGCCGCCGCCTTCACCTGGTCGGCGCCGCTGGTCAAACCCTCGACAACCTTCTTCATGCCGGAACGCAGGTTGAGAAGGATAAAGACGGCTACCAAAATGCCCAGGCCGATACCGATTATGGCGGTCGAAAGGACGATCGTCTTGGCCTGTGAGTACGCCGTAACGGCCTCTTCATTCTCCACCTTCAACTGGTCTTGGTAGAGCCTGAAAATATCGTTAAACGGTTTCTCCGTTTCCGTCACCAGCTTGCGTCCGTCAATCATCGAAAGCTTGATCGCGCCCATAAAATCCTGGCGCATCGTTTGCGTGGCCGCGCTGTTGTCGCTGGAGGCAACGACGTTGGTATCGAACTTGTCGGCCAACGTGAAGACCTTCTGGACGTTGGCGTAATAGAGATCGAATTTCGCGTCGAATTCATCCAGTATCTTTTTGCCCTTCTCGCTGGATACCGCGCGAAGTTTATTCTCCGCTTCCCGCATCGCCTTCAGGTTCTCGTCGCGTTTTTGAGCCCACATGGCGTTGTTAGCCGCATCGTACTCGATGATCGTGTTCTTTTCGACGCGGATAATCCCCGTGAGCCCCTGGTACATGTCATCCACCAACGACATTTTATTCGCGATATCGGCCGTCATAACCTGGGCATCGTGGATTTCGTACATGCGGGTGATGCCGACCATCGCGATGACAACCGACACCAGAACCAGCAGCGACGCCACGAACGCCATCTTCGCGTATAAACTTAGATTCTTCATGACTCCCGTCCTTTCCGGCTATGCCGCCTCCGCCGTGACGGCTTCCAACGCCCCGGCCGCGGCTTCCAGCACCTTGTCTATATCCAGCAAAATCTTAACCTTCCCCTTCACCTTGCCCATGCCGAGGATAAAATCGGTGTTCACCCCGGCGCCAAAGCTCGGCGCGCTGTCCATATCGCTCGCGGAGATATCCAGCACCTCCGAAACGGTATCGACCACCACCCCCATCAGGCTTTCGCCATGCTTAACCACGATAATGCAGGTGTTTTTGTCGTACTCGCGCGGGGAAAAGCCGAATTTCAATCTCAGATCTATGATCGGGATAACGATACCGCGCAGGTTGATTACCCCCTTCACATAGCTGGGCGTCTGCGGCAGACTGGTGATCTCGATCACCCCCATGATCTCCCGTACCTTCAATATCTCAAATCCGTACTCCTCGTGGCCGAGGACGAACGTGAGGTATTTTCCGGCCAGGGCTTTCGCCGACTCGATGGTTTTACCCCGTTCCAGTTCTTTCGGTTCCATATCAACGCCTCCTTTTAGGATATCGCCGTGTTGACCGCATCAGGGTCATGGCATCCGCCGCGCATCCCTCCTTTCCCACGCGATGATCCATGTTTTAATGTTAATGGTAACGGGCTGGCGGTGATTGAACACGCGCGAAGCCCGTGTTGCTTGCGGTGCGTTGATAATGCGTAATGATAGGCCGGTTGGGGGATTCGGGCGGGGGCGGGGAGATGCCCTTTGCGCCGCGCGGGGTAACGCCACCCCTTCCAGCGGCACCTTTTGTAACGCCCCCGATACCTTCAAGGGGCGGTCAAACAGAACCTCCCTTACCCACATAAAATTCTATCCTCACTTACATTCTCCCCCCTTTCCCGGTTTTGTACAGCAAAATAGCCTCTTCCTGAAAAAGACCGGTGTACTGCGGTACGCCGCCATTTTGGCGGGTGCACAGTTTATCGTGGATATCGGCCCACAAAACCGCGGGGGGAGCGGTAGGCTAAATTTTTTGCGGCGTTTCGGAACCGCCCAGCGGGAAACGCAACGTGACGGTCGTTCCCCGGTTTTCCCCGGGGCTGTCGACCATCAGGTTGCCGCCGTGATATTCCATAATCAGCCTGCTCACCGTCAAGCCGAGCCCGAGGCCGCCGCCCATAAATTTGTATCTGCCGGTGGTGTGATGACTGACGTTCTCAAGCGAATAATACGGCTCGAAAACCGTCTGCATCCTGTCGCGGGGAATGCCGATACCTTCATCGCTCACTTCCAGCACGGCGAAGCCGGATTCCCGTTTCGCGGTCACCCGGACTTCCCGTCCGTCCGGGGTATATTTCACGGCGTTCGAAAGGATGTTATCCATCATTCTCACCACCATATTTTGGTTGCCCCGCATTGCCATGTCACGGGGCCAGCCATCGAGGTTGGCGGTCAGACGGATGTTTCTCCTCTCCTTACGGATCATGGCTTCGGTTTGGCCAAGTACCGCACCGAGTTCGATGGCGAGGTACACCGTGGTGAAATCCGTGGCCTGCCGCGGCCGGTGCAAGTCGGCGATAAGCGATGTGGCAACCGAGATGCCATCCAACGCATCGCATGAATCGTTCATGGCCGAAAGCGCCAACTCGATCTCGTCCGGCCCCAGCGCTCCGCCCCGGCGGCTTTCGACAAGGGATGCCAGGAGTTTAAGCTTAGTGAGCGGAGTGCGCAGTTCATGCGCCGTAATAAGGGTAAAATATTCCCGCGCCTTCCGCAGCAGGCTTTCGGAGGTCATGTCGCGCTTCACCATCACAAAATTGATGGTTTCCCCCTTCGCGTCCACAATAGGGGAAATGGTGACCAGCTCGTCAAAACGCGTGCCGTCCTTTTTACGGCTGGCAAGTTGGCCGGACCACGACTTACCGGAATTCAGCACGGCCCGTATTTCGCCGATGCCTCCATTGCCCTTGCTATTCTCCAGTGCCCAGGCATCCAGGCCCAACGCCTCCTGGTGCGAATAGCCGGTTATTTTCTCAAACGCCGGATTGGCATACTGGATGGCGCCGGCCCCGTCGGTAATGAGAATAACCTCGGAAACCCCCTCAACGGCCGTTGCGAGCCGGAGCAGCTCTTTCTCCGCGCGGCGGCGTTCTTCCACCTCTTGCGCAAGCCCGGTATTGGCGCGCAGCAATTCGGCGGTCCGTTCCACTACTTTCCTTTCAAGTTCGTCGTGCGATTCGCGCAGCGCCTTTTCTATCATTTTGCGCCGCGTGATATCCCTGGCAATCGTCGTGAACCACGTTCCTTCCTTTGTTTTCCAGGAGGTTGTGGAACACTCCACCGGAAACTCCGTGCCATCCTTGCGTTTTCCCACATATTCCGACAACCTTTCCGATATCTGCTCGCCGCCTTCAATAATCTGCCGCACCCTATCGCCATATTGCTCGCGGAATTTTTCCGGGAAGAGAAGCGATAACGGTTTGCCCGCCATTTCATCGCCCGAATAGCCATACATTTCTTCGGCGCTTTTGTTCCAGAGCGATACCGCGCCTTTTTGATCCACGGTGATAATGGCGTCGGTCGCCGTTTGCACCACCGTGCGGTGCCGCAACTCGCTCTCTTCAAGATGATCCCTGACGTGACCGTTCACCAGCGCGATCGCCACCAGCCTCCCCATCGCTTCCGCCATCAACGCGTCGTTATCGGTAAAGCCGCCCGGTTTGTTCGCCAAGCCTATCAACCCCACCGCCTTGTTATCGGATACCAGCGGCGCAAACAAAACGCTTTCCATGTACATGTGCCCCTCGGGCATGAACTTCACCCACTCGCTGTTGAAAAAGTCGTTGTGATACATAGCTTTTTTCATGGTGTACGCGTCGCCGCGCAAGCCGCGGATCGGCATTGGCAACGAGGTGTCCACCGTGCAGGGCATCCCCCCGGCATCCAGAAAAAGCACGTCGTTGTTAGTGCCCTCTTTGTTCAGCAGCGCCACGTAGCCGCCGGACGCGCCGATCAATTTTTTGGAAATGTCGAAAATCGCGCGGGCCGTCTCGGGGAACGCGCGGTAGGTAATCACCACGCTGGAGGCTTCCAGCAACGCGGAAATCTCCTTCTGGCGGGCCAACAGCTTTTCCTCCGCCAAGCGGCGGGATTCGTTCTCGCGCGCCAATTGCTCGTTGGCGGCCCGCAATTCAGCGGGATAGTGGAAAAAGTAATAGATGATGGGAAACAGCACGGCCGTGATGGCCGCCGAATCGATGACCGTTTCCGCCCACTTGGGCAACGCCGGGAATAAGGCGAGGAAAAGCATGATGGAGGCTTCCGACAGAAAAACAACCGTCACCAGCGTGATGATGAGAATAATCGGCGAACGGTTCCACGATGTCCCGGTCTTGGACGGCATATCACACCTCTTTATGGCTATATAATAACGCCGAACGGAAAATCGGGAATGGAATTTTTCACGTTTTTCACGTTGGCGCTCCCCATTCGCCGGGTATCACCGGATTCAACCTTGGTTGGCCCGCACGGGCCAAGAGGATTTGCCCCCTTTTGGGGGCAACCGCAGATACAAGGTTAAAACATGCGGCACCTGAATAAGCGGAATCAGCAAACGATTCTGCGGACACGGGCGATGAGGATTTCCGGCTGCAACGGCTTTTTTATGAAATCGGCCGCCCCCAACCGGAACGCCTCTTCGGCGATATCGGGATCGACGCTTCCGGTGATAACGATCACGGGGATGCCGGCCATTTGCGGCGTGCCCGCTTTGCGCCGCAATACCTCAAATCCGTCGATATCCGGCAGCTTGACATCGAGGAGCACCAAGTGGGGATGCGCCGTCCCCATCAACCGCAGCGCTTCTTCCCCGTACTCGGCCTCAATAACCTTGACGCCGATTTCTTTGAGGAACATGCGGGCGATCTCCATATCGAACTTGGAATCCTCCACCACCAGCACAACCGGCGCGACATGCGGAAAGCTGATTGTCGCGGTGGTTCCCATCCCCGGTGATGATTCAATCTGAAGGGATCCCCCCTGCCCCCTCATCAACTCGCCGCTCAATGGCAGCCCCAGTCCGGTTCCGCGCTCTCCCGCGGTGCCGGTGGTGGATGTAGGCTCCTCATACTTGAAAAGCGAGGAGAGGCGGTCCGGCGGGATGCCGACCCCGGTGTCCTTGATGAAAAAGGTGGCGGGTTCCCCCGCCTTTTTGCCGACAGTGATGGAATCCCCCTTCGCGGAAAACTTGATGGCGTTTGAGACGAGATTCACCACAACCTCGCCCGTCAATTTCATATCGCAATAAACACGGGTGCGGGCTGGCACAAGATTGGCGACGGTTATCCCCTTGCGCTCCGCCGCGCCTGAATTAAAATCGACAGCATACTGGAACAGGTGGTGCGCGTCGGTGAACCCGAGGCGCGGACTGATGACGCCCGACCTGATGCGGCTCATCTGCAACAGGTCATCAATAAGCTGCAACATGTTCTCATTCGCGCTGATGGAGAGTGTCAACATCGGGTCGTCCGCGGCGGGCACCCCGTCCTCCTTCAACCGGGCACGGAGGTTCTTCAAAGCGAGGACGCTGTTGGCGATGGGGTTTTTCAGGTCGTGCGCCACCAGCGACACGAATTTATCTTTCAGCCGCGTGGCGGCCTCCGCCTCCTCCTTCGCCGCTTTCAGCTTTTCCTCCGCCGTTTTCCGCGCGGTGATGTCATGGATTATGGAATGCAGATTTTTCCTCCCGTTGATCGACACCGGGCTCGAGTATACCTCCACGTCCCTGATTACTCCCGATGCAAGCCGGTGGCGGAAATTGAAATAGTCCCGTTGTTCGTTTTTCACCGCTTCCATTTCCTTTTTTATCTCGCCGGGTGACAAGGTATTGATCTGGTATATGAAGGTGGATGTCAGTTGCTCCCGGCTGTAACCGTAGAACCGGCAGGCCGCGTCATTGGCATCAATGATCGCCCCCGTTTCCGGGTCTATAAGAAGCTCTATCGCCTTGCTGGCGTGAAATGCCGCCCGATACCGCTCTTCGCTTTCCCGCAGCTCCTCCAACGCTTTTTTATGTTCGGTGATGTCGTGGAATATCTCGAATTTCGAGACGGTGCCATCGGCATTCACGATTGGCGTATCAAACAGGTCATAGGTCTTTCCGGTCTTGGCCGAATGCCACTCCCACCGTACCGATCCGCCATTGAAGACCGTTTCGTTCTTGCACCAGGGGCACGGCTCCGTCCTGTCGTGAAAATAGGCGTAACATTTGCGCCCTTCCACTTTGCCGAATTCGCGCTCGATAACGGGGTTCACGTATTCTATGCCGCAGTTGCGATTGACGATGTAGATGCCATCCGTGATGGCTTCGAGAATTTTCATAAAGTTGTCGCGTTGAAGCCGAAGATCCCCCTCGGACTCCGTCATAGCGATATGAGAGCTTTTGACATCCATATTTCACCCGGCACGGCCCGCGTTTCAGGAAAAAATGTTTCCTTGTGGAAGGATATTGCATCCCCCCATTTTTCTTATTCTATCACGCAAACAAATCGTTGGCGGATTCGTGAAAATACGTCATAATTCATCACAGTTTTGGAGGAACTATAGTGTGGCTAAAATACTTGTTATCGACGATTCCGGCTACCAGCGCTCCGTTATCCGCCAGCTTCTGGCCGCCGATGGTCATGAGGTGATTGAAGCAGCCGATGGCGTTGATGGATTGGCGGCGGCGAAGCGGGAAAAACCCACGCTGATTTTAACCGATATCGTGATGCCAAACATGCAGGGGATGGAGTTTCTTCAGAAAATGAAAGACGACAAGGTTGGAATCCCGGTGGTCGTGGTAACCGCCGATATACAAGAGACCACCCTGAAGCAGTGTCAGAACCTCGGCGCGGCCGGCCTTGTGAACAAGCCGTTGAAAGGCGCCGCCGCGGAGACCCTGCGCAACCTTATCAAGGTTTATACGGAAACCTGATCGCATGGTCGAAATATCGCCAATTCTGCTGGACGTATTCACGGAATTCGTCAACATCGGCGTCGGGCGGGCGGCCGGCATCCTGAACCAAATGGTCAGCAGCCCGGTGACCTTGACCGTGCCGAGAATTGAGGTTCTCGACAGCTGTGACACCGGCGGTATCGAGCGGGTAATGGGAACCGAGACGCTCTCGGTGGTGCGCCTCACCTTCAACGCCGGACTAAACGGCACGGCAGCCCTCCTTTTTCCATCAAACAGCGCGCACAAGTTCGTGGTGCTGCTCACCGGCGAACAACCCGGCTCCCCCGACATCGATTCGCTTAAAGCGGAAACCCTCAACGAAGTGGGAAGCATCCTTCTCAACGGCATCATGGGCTCCATCGCGAACCTGTGTGAAGTGCATATCGGTTACTCCGTGCCGGAACACATGGAAGCCACGCCGCGGGAGGTTTGCGGCGGGGAATGCGGCAAAGGGGCGTCGGTCATGATCGTTCATTCCATGTTCACGGTGAAAGAGCATTTAATTGAGGGAAAGATGCTGCTCATCTTTCAGGGGATATCGATGCAGACCCTGCTGGACGCCATCAAAAGGAAATTGTAGGACATGGAACAGGCGGGGCCCGCCAGGGAGGAATCGCCGTATGCCCTGCTGGATTACATGCCGGTGGGGGTGTTTGTCCTTGACCCCCGGCTGCGCGTGCTCCACTGGAACAGCGTTCTGGAAGAGTGGACCGGCATCCCGCGCGGCGAAATGCTGGGCAAAGAGATCACCGGGCGGTTCCCGCACCTCGCACAGCCCAAATACCTGCGGCGGATAGAATCCATTTTCGAGGGAGGCCCGGCGGCGGTTTTTTCCTCGCTGTTGCATCGCCACATCATTCCGGCAAAACTCCGCGGCGGCAAGGAAATGCTGCAAAACGCCACCGCCGTGCCATTCGCCGTCCCGGGCGGAAAAGGCCTCGTGCTTGTAACGGTGCAGGATGTTACCGACCTCAACACCCGCATCAACGAAAGCCGCGTGACCCGCGATGCCGCCCTCAAGGCGAAAGAAGAGGCCGAAAACGCCACGGCGGTAAAGGACAAATTCGTCGCCCTCGTGTCCCACGACCTTAAAAATCCGCTTGGCGTCATGCTTGGGTTCCTGCAGTTGATGAAGGAAGACAACGCCGTCACAGACGGCAATTCCGATACCGAACGGATGCTGGACATCCTCGTTGAATCGGTGAATAACATGCTTCACCTCATTGAAGACGTATTGAATCTCGCGCGTCTTAAAGCGGGAAAGTTGACGCTGCAACAGCGGTTTTTCGGCCTTGACGGGCCGGCGCAAAAAATAATGATGAATTTCGAAAGCCAGGCGAAAAAGAAGGGGGTGCGCCTCACCAACGAAATACCGGAAAAGTGCCGCATCTACGGCGATCCCGTACTGCTATACGAGGTCCTGCAAAACCTCATCTCGAATGCCATCAAATTCAGCCGGCCAGGGGGCAAAATAGTCCTTTCTCTCCGCAACGGCGGAAAAAATGTTATAACCGTCGCCGATACCGGCGTGGGTATCGACCCTGCCCGTTTTGACACGCTGTTCAGGTACGACGAAAAAACATCGACCACCGGAACGGCGGGTGAAACAGGCACCGGTTTCGGCCTCCCTCTTTCCCATGACATCGTTACAGCCCATGGCGGCGCGCTAACGGTCGAATCCGCGCCGGGCAAAGGATCGGTTTTTTACGTCACCCTTCCGTACGTCAAGCCGATGGTTCTGCTTGTTGACGACGATCCGGATATACGCGGCCTTTTCAAGGCGTATTTGGATGATCTGGATGTGGAAATTATTGAAGCGGAGGACGGAATGCATGCCCTGAATATGCTGAAAAAACGCCGGCCTCACCTCATCATCACCGACATCTCCATGCCAAACATGGACGGGTTCCAACTGCTGGAGACAATCAAGCGGTCCCCGGATACCGGATACATACCGGTCATACTCCTCACATCCGGCAACGATATAGCCACCCGTGAAAAAGCTTTTCAGTTGGGAGCGGACGACTTCATAACCAAAGGCCAGAGACGGGACGATTTCATGCCGCGCATCACCAGATTTCTTTCCTGAAACGCCGCCACGCGGTGTCAGCGCCGCGCCGCAACATCGATGGAATCCGCCTGAATGGCATAATCATCCTTGCCTATCCATTTGGCGATGAGATTCACGTCCATCCGCAACATCAGCATTTTTTCCAGAAATTCCGGGTCTCCGCGCAGTTCGCCGCCCGCGTAATTGAACAGCACGTATGAATCATGCCGGCAGTCCTCAACCTTTTTTGCTCTTTTTTCCATAAGCAACAGGATAAAACGGGCGTTGTTGCGAAGCTTCATCCCTATCCTTCTGGGAATTGCGTTTGTCTGGTTTATCCTTCCCCAGACAAATTCCTCATCATCCCAAATGGGATGTCCTTCAACAAAATAATCCAGGATTCGGGGAGCCTTCAGCGCGATTTCCAGGATGATTTTCGAGTCGGCCCTGATTTCAGGCGCGGAAGCGGACCTGGACGTGGCCTTCGTCTCCGCGGCCACGATTGGCCTTTCTCCAATATCCCGCGCATATGACGGATACTCGTCGCCGGAGAGAGAAAAATAATCCCCGCTGCCGACCACCTTTTCCCCGGCATGAACGATGGCTTGCGGGTTTTGCCCGATGGCCGCCATGAGAACTTCAACGTCTTCCGGCTGTTTGAGCTTTTCACCCACATATTGAAGGGCCAGCCCGTTTTGGCAAACCGCCGCCAGCGCTATTTTCTTATCCCCGCGGAGGGCGGTGGCGGCATATTTCACCGCCAAACCGTCATTCTCCACCGCAGCCAGCACAACCTCACGATCCCGTTTGAATTCATCATCCATGTGCGCTAACAGCGAGCCGCTATACTGTACGGCTTCCAGAACGGTTTGACGGTTCTTTTTAAACGCCGCGGGCACATACGCGATAGCGCAGGGATCTTTCGACAATAACCGTTCGATAAACGCCGTATCTTCCCTGAGAAACCGGGGGGCGACACGCAGGTTGTCCAATTGGGGAATGATGCCGCTTTCCGCATCGCCGGCAATTCGAACCTCCCAATAAGCCGACTCCTTGATCAACTGCTGGTAAACCCTTTTCGCATCCTCGCCATACTGCTCAACCGCCTGAGCCAACTTCCGCGTGATATCCTCTTCCGCGACACCCTCGAAAAGTCTTCCGAGCCTCCTGTGGAATTCCGTTGAAAAAGCCGACTTTTCATTCTCGATTTGCTTCCCATACCGGATCCGTTCATCGGGCGTCATTTCTTCCAGCGGTTTTGTCCGCTGTTCCGTGGACGTCAGCCACAACCGGCAAAGAGGCAGGATAATTTTATCCGGCGCTCTGGCAAGCGGTATTGTTTCGTGCGGCGCCGTATCGGCATTAGCGATCGTATTCATTATCTTTCCCGCACACCTTTGTTATTTCCATTCCCGCCGGAAAGAAGCGCCACGAAACCGCCAAGCAGCCTTAATGGCTCTAACCCGTTCCGCCAAAAGGAGATTATTGGGTTATAAAGAACACCCCGTATAGAAAAATAATAACGCCCGCCGCCGCGCCGGCCAAAGAAAAATACCACACCCGCCGGATACGGGTGAGCGCGGCCACCGACGCGATGGCAATGGATATCTGCATAAAGGTTTCCGCAACCGCGAACAAGTGGTGCTTTTCGTAATAAAATTCGCTTGCCTTGTTCTTCTCTTCCGATCCCTGTTCCAACGACTCCGCCTTTTTCTTTATCTCTTCCTTCTCGGAATCGTACTTTTGGGATTTATTCCTGAACTCGGCGGCCTTCGCGGGAAACAACTGGGCGTTCACTTCGTAGATATGCCCCTTGATGCTCTTCGCCTGATAATAACTCCACTGGTCGCTGGCCCGGCTCTGGAGAAGGATGGCCTCGTTTTTCTCGATGATCGTCCGGCTGGTCATCTGGCCTTCGAACAGGCCGATGACCGCCGCCGCCACGGCAATAAGGGTGGTGCTGAGGGAAAGCCACAGGAGCCATTTCTCCCGCCCTTCCACATTGTGGATTTCGTGGAGCGCTTCCTCGACTTTTTTTAGGGACTCCTCCATTTCGTTTGATTCCACGCCAGTCCCCTTATTCCAGCAAAATCCGTTTTGCCTGCTCCACGGCCTCCTTGCAACCGATGATGAGCGAAGTGCGCTGATGCAGCTCGGTAGGCACAATATCAAGTATCCGGTTGCCGGAACAATCGATGGCGGCGCCGCCCGCCGCCTCGGCGAGATAGGCCAACGGTATCGCCTCGTACATCAGCCGCAGTTTTCCTTTTGGACTCTTCTTGTCGGGCGGATACATGAAGATGCCGCCTTTAAGGAGGTTGCGGTGGAAATCGGCGACCAAAGAACCGATGTAGCGCCCCGACAACGGCCTGCCGGTCGCCTTGTCATCCATTTTAAAATAGTTCACCAACTTCGCGGTCTTGGCGTCCCAGTTGATGCTGTTCCCCTCGTTGATGCTATAAAACACCGCTTTATCGGGGGTCTTGATGTCGGGATGCGACAGGATAAACTCGCCCACGCCGGGATCAAGCGTAAAGCCCTGCACCCCATAGTTGGTTGTGTAAACAAACATCGTGGAACTGCCATAGACGGCATACCCCGCCGCCAGCAGGTGTGTGCCGGGCTGGAGGAAATCTTTCAGTTCGCATTTGGGGTGATTTGAAATCTTCCGGTAAACGCTGAAAATGGTGCCTATGCTTATGTTCACGTCGATGTTCGAGGAGCCGTCCAGCGGATCGAATAGAAGAATATACTTCCCCCCCTGCGGATGCCGGTCCGGTATCGGAAAAATATCGTCATTCTCTTCGCTAGCCATGCCGGCGAGATAACCGGTGTGATCCATCTTATGGATAAGCGTGGTATTGGCGAAGACATCGAGCTTCTGCTGCTCCTCGCCCTGGATGTTGGAGCTGCCGGCTTTGCCGAGGATTCCCATGAGGCCGGCCTTGTTTACTTCGTGGGAAATAACCTTAAGACCCACAACCAGCTCGTGGAGCATACCGGAGAAATCGCCGCTGGCGGAAGGGTAGAGGTGCTGTTCCTCCATTATTTTCTTGGTGATGGTGGTGCCGAGCTTGGTGGGCATATCAGAGCGCTTCCGTTCCCCGTTCCCCGGTGCGGATGCGAACCGCCTCTTCAACCGTGGAAACGAAAATCTTGCCGTCGCCGATGCTGCCGGTGCGCGCACCCTCGATGATGGCGGCCACCGCTTTTTCCACCAAACCGTCGTCGACCACCATCTCCATCTTCACCTTCGGGATAAAGTCGATGTGATATTCGGTGCCGCGGTAGATTTCCTTGTGGCCGCGCTGGCGGCCGAAACCCTTCACCTCGGTAACGGTCATGCCGGTGATCCCCGCCGTGTTGAGTTTTTCTTTAACCTCATCCAGCTTGTGGGGTTTTACAATCGCCTCTATTTTTTTCATATCTCCCTCCAATAACGGTTACACCGCCTGTCGTACCCTTGGTTGAGTTTACCAGAGACCGCCGCTTCCCGCATCAAAACTGCGCCGCCACGGTTATCATCAGCACCTCATCCCCTTTCCAGTAATCACTCTGGGTAATATCCACGGAGGGATCGCCAAATGCCGGATTGTCGTTAACCGTGTAGAAAATCGCCGCCGTCACGCCTTTGCGGTAATCGTGCTTGAAACCGATGACATAGCGGTTTTTGGTCTGTTGAAAAACGGTGGCGTCGGACTGCATATGGGGGTCGAACGTCTCGGCCATCAGGGATGCCATGTCACGCTCGGTCAGCCCATAGGACAGTTCCGCCCACAGCGACTGGCCCCGTGGATAGGTATGCATATCTTGCCGCACGCTTGAGGTGTACTGATTGGCGGCCACCAGTTGCTGCCACTCGGCGGCCGTGAGGTTATACATGGATGCATCGTTGAACCCCCCTTCGAAAAAGGTGTACTGCATTTTGAAGGCGAACGCGCCGTATGCGGCCAACGCTTCGGCCCCGTAGTGGGAGTATTTGCGCTTGATGGGGGTGGTATACCGGTCGCCCACATAGCCGGAAGCCGCGATCAGCCAACGGAAATCCCCATCGGGATTCGCGGCGCGCGGATTGGGGTACGAGGTTACCTCTTCCGTTTCCGGATAACCGCCGCCATCCGCGGCGGGAAAAGAGGCGCGAACCGCCACCGACTTCGAGCTGTTCGCGTCGGTTCCCTGCCTGCCATCGCCATTGATCAAGGCGAGGGAAAAATCCATGAAGGACAGCGGGGCATCAAGACGCAGCCCCATGTCCCATTCGCGTGTTCGTTCTTGCGTAATGGGCCGGTTGCGGTCATCTATCGCCATCGTGTTGAAAAAGCCGTACGGCACCTTCACAACGCCCAGCCGGACATCGAGGGGCAGGCCGGAAAAGCGCCGAAAGTGGATATACAGGTCTTCCGGATTGCCCTCGCGCTGGTAAAGGCTTCCATAGGCGCGTGAAAAACGGTTCGCCTGCGCAACCCACTCACCGGAGAAACGAAGGGTGATGTCATCGTATAACGCATGGGTGACGTCCAGTTTGGCGCGGGGACGCAACGTGGTCTCGCTTCCGGTCCAGCCGATACCCCGGTCATCGAAGTAGGATAATTCAACGTAACCGTGGATGTCGGTTTTTCCCGCCTCGCCCTCCTCGGCCCGCGCGGCCGGGGCAATGGCGGCCGCCAGCAGCATTGCCGCGGCGAACCGTCTAACTCCGTTCCGGCCCTTCGATAATTTCAAATATCTCCTCCGCGCTGATGTCCTTCATACATTGATGGTGGCCAAGCGGGCATTGCCGCTTCATGCATGGGGCGCATTTTGCGTCCTTGCTCACAATCCGCACGTTATCGGAAAGCGGCGCGGTACGATTGTAATCGGTGGGGCCGAAAATGGCTATGGTTTTCACCCCCACGGCGCCCGCCAGGTGCAGCGGGCCGCTATCGTTGGCAACCACCCAATCGCACCGTTTCATCACCGCGGCCATTTCCCCGATGGAGGTTCTTCCCGCGAGATTCACCACCAATCCATTGCCCGCACCTTCCAGGGCGGCGGCCCGCTCCATTTCGGCATGTGTGCCGAAAAGCACGATTCGCCGCTGCGTGCCGGCGAGAAGAGCAACCAGCTTTTTAACATTATCGTGAGGCCACTCTTTCGCGGGACCGTATTTGGCCCCCAACGGGATGCCGACGGCGCCATACTCCATATCCACCATCTTCGCGGCGAATTCCTCTTCGCGCGGCAGTAGCGGAAAATCAATATTCTGTGAATAAACCGTTCCCCAAAATGGATTCACCAGATTCAGGTAATAGTCGATCATGTGCAGATTCGACATTTTGGGAACCGGATGCGTCAGCAGCGCATCGCGCATATTGCCGCCGTACCCCACGCGGATCTTGCAGCCCGTCCGCTTCCCGTCAAAGGCCGAACGGAACGAGTTGGTGAACAGCCA
>JAHFEK010000029.1 GCA_023248495.1 Nitrospinales bacterium | reverse complement strand
TGCCGGGCGACAACGTGACGATGACAGTCGAGCTCATTCACCCGGTCGCGATGGAAAAGGAACTTCGGTTCGCCATCCGCGAAGGGGGCCGCACCGTGGGCGCCGGCGTCGTCGTCGAGATCATAGAGTAAGACAATGAGAGAAGTGATTGGGTTGCAGTGCGAGCCGTGCAAGCAGAAAAACTACACCACGACGCGCAACAAGAAGTTGAAACAGGAGAAATTGCAGACGAAGAAGTTCTGCCCGTTCTGCCGGGTGCACACGATGCATAAGGAAACCAAGGTTTAAGGCGACGGGCATATACAGGCCAGTAGCTCTAACGGCTAGAGCACCGGACTCCAAATCCGGGTGTTGTGGGTTCGAATCCCTCCTGGCCTGCCATATAACAAGGGAAAGGTGGATACGAAGTGGCGGTAATGAAGACCAATCCGATCCAGGGCGCGATGCTTTTCGTCACCGAGGCGAAGGCCGAACTCAGGAAAGTGACGTGGCCGACGAAAAAGGAAACAACAGGGATCACCATCGTGGTGGTCATCGCGTGCGCCATTATGTGCGTGTACCTCGGGGTGGTCGATTGGCTCCTCGCGGAATTGATTAAGTCTCTAATCAGGTAGGTGAATATAGTGGGTGTTAAGTGGTATGTCATTCACACGTACTCGGGATTCGAGCACAAGGTGAAGACCTCCCTGAAGGAACAGTTTGCGATGCACGGTATCAGTGACCGCTTGGGCGATATCCTGGTGCCGATGGAGGACGTGAAGGAATTCCGTAATGGCAAGCAGCGGGTGACTTCGCGCAAGTTTTTTCCGGGCTATGTGCTGATCCAGTTGGATCTTAACGAGAAAGTGCTGATGACGATCAAGGAATCGCCGCGGGTGACCGGCTTTTTGGGCGGATCGACCCCCACGCCGCTTTCCGACAAGGATGTTAAGAACCTTATGGATCAGATGGCCGGCACGGTGGAAAAGCCGCGGCCGAAGGTTGAGTTTTCGGTGGGCGATTCGGTGCGCGTTATTGACGGTCCGTTTACCCACTTCTCCGGCAGAATTGAGGAAGTGAACGCCGAACGCGGCAAAGTGAAGTTAATGGTTTCCATCTTTGGGCGTGCGACGCCAGTGGAACTTGATTTCCCCCAGATAGAGAAGGTGTAAGTATATGGCTCCCAAGAAAATAAAGGCCTTTATCAAGTTGCAGGTTCCCGCTGGCGCGGCGAATCCGGCCCCTCCCGTGGGACCGGCGCTCGGCCAACACGGCGTGAACATCATGGAGTTCTGCAAGCAGTTTAACGCCGCCACGCAGGGCAAGGAAGGGATGATCATTCCGGTGGTGATCTCGGTGTACGAGGATCGTTCGTTCTCGTTCATCATGAAGTCGCCGCCCGCCGCGGTGTTGCTCAAACGCGCCGCGGGGATTGTCAAAGGATCCCCCGAACCGCACAAAATCAAAGTAGGCAAAGTGAACCGAACCCAGATACGGGAAATCGCCCAGATGAAAATGCAGGATATGAACAGCTCCTCGGTGGAATCAGCGGCGCGCTGCATCGAAGGAACGGCGAAAAACATGGGCTTGGTAGTGGAGGATTGAAATGCCCACAATAACCAAAAACAGGAAAAAGGTGGAAACCCGCCTGACGTCGAACAAGAAATGTTCCCTCGACCAGGCGATTGCCTTGGCCAAGGAGATCAAATTCGCCAAGTTTGATGAGACCGTCGATCTTGCCATCCGGCTCGGCGTGGATCCCAGCAAGGCTGACCAGATGATACGCGGCTCGGTCGTGTTGCCCGGCGGCACCGGCAAGAAGGTGCGGATCGTGGTGTTCGCCAAGGGCGAAAAGGAAATCGAGGCCAAAAATGCGGGCGCCGATTTTGTCGGCGGGGACGACTTGGTCGCGAAGATTCAGGGCGGTTGGCTGGAATTCGACGTGGCGGTGGCCACGCCGGACATGATGGCGTCCGTCGGCAAAGTGGGTAAAGTGCTCGGGCCGCGCGGCCTGATGCCGAACCCCAAGTCCGGCACCGTCACGTTCGATCTTATCAGGGCCATTGGCGAGATACGGTCGGGCCGTGTGGAGTTCCGTACCGATAAGGCCGGGGTGGTGCATACCCCTATCGGCAAGGCAAGCTTTGATAAAGACGCCCTGCTTAAGAATGCGATGGCGGTGCTTGAAACAATTGTCCGTATGAAGCCGTCCACGGCGAAAGGAACCTACGTCAAGTCCATTTCCCTCTCCACCACGATGGGGCCGGGAATCAAGGTTGACGAGGCCGTCGCTGTCGGGTTGGCTGGTTAAACGAGAGGTGGTGTCATGCCTACAGTAGAAAAAGAGAAACAGGTAGCCGAGCTTAGGGAGCGGTTTTCCCGCGCGGTGAGCGTGGTGGGGGCCGACTACCGCGGCGTCAAGGCCGGCGATATGGACGCCATCCGCGCGAAACTCCGCGTGGAAAAGGTGGAGCTTAAGATCGCGAAAAACAGGCTCGCCAGGATCGCGGCCAAGGGGACGCAGTTCGAGGCGATGGCTGAAAAATTCACCGGCCCGGTTTCGCTGGCGTTCAGCTACGAGAGCGACGTGGCGGCCGCGAAGCTGGTGAGTGAATTCGCCAAGAATGAAAAGTCGCTTGTGCTGCTTTGCGGCGTCGTGGGCGGTCAGTATTACGGCGCGGATCAGATCAAGCGTATCGGCGGCCTGCCCGGCAAGAATGTGCTGCGGGCCATGCTGCTGAGCACGATGATGGGAGGACCCCGCAGTTTCGTCAGTGTACTCAACGGCGCGTTACGGCAATTTGCATATTTGCTGAATGCGCTTAAGGAAAAGAAAGAAAATAACCCGGAATCCATAGGAGGTCAGGAAATGTCCAACGTAACGTCAGAAGATATCAAGAGCTATCTCAACAACCTTTCGGTCCTGCAGCTTGTCGAGTTGACCAAGTCGCTTGAAGAAGCGTGGGGCGTGAGCGCCGCGGCCCCGGCCGCTGTCGCCGTGGCCGGTCCCGCCGCCGCCGCCGAGGAAAAGACCGAATTCACCGTGGTGCTTGCTAACGCGGGCGATAAGAAAATCCAGGTGATCAAGGTTGTCCGCGAAATCACCGGTCTTGGCTTGAAAGAAGCCAAGGATCTCGTTGATGGCGCTCCGAAAACCGTTAAGGAGAAGATCAAGAAGGACGAAGCCGACAAGCTGAAGAAGCTTCTGGAAGAGTCCGGAGCGACTGTTGAGATTAAGTAGTCCGGCAACCGGATACTGTATCTCAATACCGTCTGTGACGCGGGGCGCTCTCGGTGCGCCTCCGCGTCTATTTTTATTTAATTAACGAGAGCCGGGAGGCGTGTGCTTATGACGAAAGAATATTCGCCGGGCAGTTCCACAATTCAGCGCAAGAGTTTCGCGCGCATTCCGAAAGTGTTGGAGATTCCCAACCTTTTGGAAACGCAAATACGATCCTACGAAGCCCTAATCCAGGCCGATGTGAAACCGTCGGATCGCGAAAACAGGGGACTTGAGGAAGTTTTCCGGTCGATTTTCCCCATTACCAATTACAAGGGGGATGCGACGCTTGACTATGTCGGGTATGAACTCGGCACATGGCTGTGCCGCTGTGGAGAATTCAAGGGTCTCGGCGGCCCCGGGGTAATCTGCGAAAAATGCAAAAAAGAGACCAACTATAAGCCGAAGTACACGGTGGAGGAGAGCCGCCAACGCGGCGTGACTTACGCCGATCCGCTTAAAATCATCGTGCAGATGGCGCTCAAGGAGCGGGACGAGGCCACCGGCCTCATGGATATCCGCGAGATCAAGGAGCAAAAAATTTACCTGGGCGAATTGCCCCTCATGACCGACACCGGCACCTTTATCATCAACGGCACGGAGCGCATCATCGTCAGCCAGCTCCACCGCTCCCCCGGCGTGTTTTTTATCCGCGAAAAGGGGAAGGGTATTCATTTGGGCCGGATGGTTTATTCCGCCCGCGTCATTCCCCAGCGCGGATCCTGGCTCGATTTCGAATTCGACACCAAGGAGGTCTGCCACGTCCGGATCGACCGCCGGAAGAAATTCCCGGTCTCTATCCTTCTCAAGGCGCTGAGCTACGGCACCAATGACTTGCTTGGTCATTTCTACCGTTTTCAGCCGATACGTTTCAATCCGGCCACCAACGAATATTTCACCAAGGTGACCGATTACATCCACACCCTGCCCTTCAAGCCGCTGGAGGACCTGACCGACAAGGCGGGCGAGGTGCTGGTGAAGGCCGGGCGCAAGTTCACCAAAGGGGCGACCCGCAAGTGCTTGGCCGCCGGTATCGCCGAATTCAAGATCGATCAGTCACAGCTTAATACCGAATTCATCGCGCAGGATATCATTGATGAGAAGACCGGCGTGATCCTGTTGGAGGCAAACGCCCAGTTCAACGACGCGGCGGCGGAAGCCGTGCGCAACAATATGATTGTCAAGTTTGAAGTGCTCGGCATTGACGACCAACTCCGCGACACCTCGTTCCGCGATACGTTGGCCGCCGATGGCCTTGAAACCGCCGACGAGGCGTTGCGCGAAATCTACAAGCGGATGCGTCCGGGTGATCCGCCCACCGCCGAATCGGTGAAAGCGTTTTTCCACAACCTTTTCTTCAACGACAAACGCTACGATCTCAGCGAGGTGGGCCGCAAGAAGATCAACGAGAAACTGAGCCTGAACATCCCGCCGGATGTACGGTTGTTGACCAAGGAAGACATCCTCGCCACTGTCAAGTACCTCTTCGACCTGCGCAAGGGGGCGGGCAGCAAGGACGATATCGACCATCTGGGAAACCGCCGCGTCCGCGCCGTGGGCGAGTCGGTCGCCGCGCAGTTCCGCGTCGGCATGGTTCGTATGGAAAAGGCGATCATCGAACGGATGAACATCATGGATCTGGCCGCGTGCATGCCGCACGACCTGATCAACTCGAAGCCGGTCACCGCGGCCATCAAGGAGTTCTTCGGATCATCGCAGCTCTCTCAGTTCATGGACGAAACCAATCCGCTGTCCGCGCTTACCCACAAGCGGCGTCTGTCGTCGCTCGGACCAGGAGGTTTGGCCCGCGAACGGGCCGGCTTCGAGGTGCGTGACGTGCACCCGACGCACTACGGACGCATCTGCCCGGTTGAAACGCCGGAAGGCCCGAACATCGGCCTTATCGCGTCGCTTTCCACCTTTGCTCGGGTTAACAAGTATGGATTTATCGAAAGCGCGTACAAGAAGGTCGCCGGCGGCCGCGTGACCGACGATGTGGCGTATCTCACCGCCACGGAAGAATACAGCCACACCATTGCGCAGGCAAACGCGCCGGTTGATGAAAACGGTTATTACATCAATCCGACCGTCATCGGCCGCCACGAGGGTGAAACCCTTTCGGTGCCGATTGAGCAGGTGGACTATATGGACGTATCGCCCAATCAGCTCTTCTCGATTGCCGCGGCGCTGATACCGTTCCTGGAAAACGACGACGCGAACCGCGCGCTGATGGGCTCGAACATGCAGCGGCAAGCGGTGCCGCCAATCCGCACCGATGCGCCGTTGGTCGGCACCGGAATGGAAAAAATCGCCGCCCGCTACTCCGGCACGCTTACCATCGCCCGCCACGACGGCGAAGTCATCAGCGTTGATTCGCGCCGCATCGTCGTGCGCGTCAACGACAAGAAAGCCAAGCCGGGGCACAAGGTCGATATCTACAACCTGACCAAGTTTGGCCGTTCGAACCAGAACACGTGCATCAACATGCGGCCGATCGTCACTGCCGGCCAGAAGATCAAGAGGTCGGATGTATTGGCGGACGGCCAGTCCACCGACCGCGGCGACCTGGCATTGGGCCGCAATCTGTTGGTGGCGTTTATGCCGTGGCGCGGGTACAATTTCGAAGACGCGATCATCATCAACGAGAATATCATCAAGAAGGACGCGTTCACCTCTATCCACATCGAAGAATTCGAAGTGGATGCCCGCGATACCAAGTACGGCAAAGAGGAGATCACCCGCGACGTGCCGGGCTTGTCTGAAGAATCGCAGCGCAACATCGATGAAAGCGGCATCATCCGCATCGGCGCGAAGGTGAAACCGGGCGATATTCTCGCCTGCAAGATCACTCCGAAGGGCGAGACCCTGCTTTCACCCGAAGAAAAGCTGCTCAAGGCGATTTTCGGCGAAAAGGCCGGCAACGTGATGGACACCTCCTACCGCGTGCCGCCGGGCGTTGACGGCATCGTTGTCGACGTGCGGATATTCAACCGCAGCGGCGCGGAAAAAGACGTCCGCACCCTCGAGATCGAAGCCGCTGAAAAGGCCCGGATCGAGGCGGATTCCGACGAGCAGATTCGCATTGTAAAGGAAGAACGCGACAACCGCATCCGCCTGCTGCTGGAAGGAAAGGTGGCCGAGAAGGCCGTTACCGTCTCCGGCTCCAAGGAGGTGCTTGTTGAAGCAAAGGAAAAACTCACCGCCGCCGCGCTCCGCCAGGTGGATGGCAAAGATTTGCTTAAGATCGCGGTGAAGGAAAATATCAGCGCCGCAGTTGAGGATATCGAAGAGACAACCAACGAGCTGATCCGCGACTTGAAGGCCGACCTCAACGACAAGTTGGGCAAACTGGAAAAAGGCGATGAGCTCGCGCCGGGCGTAATCAAGCTGGTGAAAATCTATGTTGCCGTGAAGCGCCGTCTGCAAGTGGGCGACAAGATGGCCGGACGCCACGGGAACAAGGGCGTTATTTCGGTTATCGTACCGGAAGAAGATATGCCCCGCATGGAAGACGGCACCCCGCTCGACATCGTGTTGAACCCGCTGGGCGTGCCAAGCCGTATGAACGTTGGACAGTTGATGGAGACGTCGCTGGGATTGGCCGCCAAAATGATGGGCGTCTATTTCGAGACTCCGGTGTTCGACGGCGCCCGCGAAGCGGACATCCGCGATTTGCTGAAACAGAACGGGCTGCCCGAAGATGGCATGATGAAGCTGATTGATGGCCGCACGGGCGAGTATTTCGATCAGCGCACGTTTGTCGGCATGATCTACATGCTTAAGCTGCATCATCTCGTCGAAGACAAGATACACGCCCGGAGCACCGGCCCATACTCGCTCGTTACCCAGCAGCCGCTGGGCGGAAAAGCGCAGTTTGGCGGACAGCGTTTGGGCGAAATGGAAGTCTGGGCGCTGGAAGCCTACGGCGCCGCCTACACGTTGCAGGAAATGCTGACCGTGAAATCGGACGACGTGGAAGGGCGCAAGCGGATGTATGAAGCCATTGTCAAAGGAGACAACACCCTGCAGCCCGGGTTGCCGGAATCCTTTAACGTCCTCGTCAAGGAACTCCAGAGCCTTTGTCTGGATATTTCCCTCGACGAAAGACCTAAGACCATTTAAGGAGGAACTAAGCAAGTGGAAAAAGTTCTTCGATTGTTTGAAAGGCCCAAGGATCCATTGTCCTTTGATTCGGTGATGATCCGCCTTGCATCGCCGGAAAAGATTCGTTCGTGGTCGTTTGGGGAAGTGCGGAAGCCCGAGACTATCAACTACCGCACCTTTAAACCGGAGCGCGACGGGCTCTTCTGCGCCAAGATATTCGGCCCGGTTAAGGACTGGGAGTGTCTCTGCGGCAAGTACAAGCGGATGAAGTACAAAGGTACCGTGTGCGAAAAGTGCGGCGTGGAAGTGACCTTGTCCAAGGTGCGGCGCGAGCGCATGGGCCACATCGAGTTGGCCAGCCCGGTGGCGCACGTGTGGTTCTTCAAGGGGTTGCCGAGCAAGATCGGCAATTTCCTGGATATGACGCTTACCGAGCTGGAAGCGGTCATCTACTTCGAGAAGTACATCATTATCGACCCGAAGAACACCAAGCTGAAATACAAGCAGGTGCTCAACGAGGATGACATGCAGGAAGCGGTCAAGACTTGGGGTGAAGACGCCTTCGACTATGGCATCGGCGCGGAAGCGATTCAGACCATATTGAAGGGCGCAAATATGGATCAGCTGGCGCTCGACCTCAAAGAGCACCTCCGCACCACCCAATCGGTGCAGACCCGGCGCAAGCTGGTGAAACAGCTCAAGATCGTGGAAGCCTTCCGCAAATCCGGCAACCGGCCGGAGTGGATGGTGCCCTCCGTGATTCCCGTCATTCCGCCGGAACTGCGTCCGCTTGTGCCGTTGGACGGCGGGCGGTTTGCGACATCCGATCTCAACGATCTCTATCGCCGCGTGATCAACCGCAACAACCGCCTTAAACGGCTGATGGAGTTGCGGGCGCCGGAAATCATTATCCGCAACGAAAAGCGGATGCTGCAGGAAGCCGTCTCGGCGCTGTTTGATAACGGCCGCCGCGGCCGCGTGCTGAAGGGCCCTAACAAGCGCCCGCTGAAATCGCTGGCCGACATGCTCAAAGGCAAGCAAGGGCGTTTCCGCCAGAACCTGCTGGGCAAGCGCGTCGATTATTCCGGCCGTTCCGTTATCGTGGTCGGCCCCGAACTGAAGTTTTACCAGTGCGGTTTGCCCAAGAAGATGGCCATTGAGCTATTCAAGCCGTTCATCTACCACAAGCTGGAAGTGAAGGGTTATGCCGCCACCATCAAGAGCGCCAAAAAGATGGTGGAATCCGAACAGCCGGAAGTGTGGGAAGTGCTTGATGAGGTCATCAAGGATCACCCGATTCTCCTGAACCGCGCCCCGACCTTGCACCGCCTTGGCGTGCAGGCTTTCGAGCCGGTGCTGGTTGAAGGGAAGGCGATCCGCCTGCACCCGCTGGTTTGCGCCGCGTTTAACGCCGACTTCGACGGAGACCAGATGGCCGTACACGTGCCGCTGTCGTTGGAAGCCCAGGTTGAGGCGCGCATCCTTATGCTTTCCATCAACAACATCCTTTCGCCGGCCAATGGACGCCCGATCGCGGTGCCGTCGCAGGATATCGTGCTGGGGAATTACTACCTCACGAAGGAACGCGGCGGCGTGACCGGCGAGGGAAAAGCCTTCTCCAGCCCCGCCGAAGTGCGCGCCGCATTTGACCATAGAGCCGTGCACCTGCAAGCGAAAATCCGCGTGCGGATGGCCGGTCAGATACATGAAACCACCGTCGGCCGCGTTCTTTTTTATGAAATCGTACCGAAGGAAGTGCCTTTCACCCGCGTGAACAAGGTGTTGAATAAGGCGGCTATCCTCCAGATCGTGAACGAGGTGCATACCAAGACCTCGCTCGATATCGTGGTGAAGTTTCTTGACGACCTGAAGGACACCGGGTTCTTCTACGCCACCAAGTCCGGCCTATCCATCAGCATGGAGAATATGCGCATTCCCCAGCGCAAGTTCGCGTTGATTGACGATGCGCGGAAGCGGACCGGTGAAGTGGAAGATCAGTACCATAACGGCCTCATCACCAAGGGCGAAGGGTACAACAAGATCATCGACGTGTGGGCGCAGGTGACCGACAAGGTCACCGAGGAAGTGTTTGCCGAGCTAAAGCACGAGGATAAGCAGCTTAGCGACGGTTCCGCGCCATCGGGAGCGCAGTGGAACGGCGTGTACCTTATGGCCGATTCGGGCGCGCGCGGCAGCAAAGCCCAGATAGCCCAGCTGGCCGGTATGCGCGGCCTGATGGCCAAGCCGTCCGGTGAAATCATCGAGACGCCGATCACCGCGAACTTCCGCGAAGGCCTTACCGTGGCGCAGTACTTCATTTCGACCCACGGCGCGCGTAAAGGTTTGGCCGACACCGCGCTCAAGACCGCGAACTCGGGATACCTGACCCGCCGCCTCGTGGACGTTTCGCAGGACGTCATTATAACGATCGACGATTGCGGCACCATGAATGGCATTGATACCTCCGCCCTTATCGAAGGGGGCGAAGTGATCCAACGTTTGGGCGAGCGCCTTTTGGGCCGCGTCACGCTGGAGCCGATTATCGATCCGTTCACCAAGGAAATATTGCTTAATGCCAACAAGGAGATCAACGAAGAGGCTATTGAAAAAATAGAAAACGCGGGTGTGGAACAGGTGAAAATCCGCTCCGTGCTCACCTGCGACGCTTCGGACGGCGTCTGCGCCAACTGCTATGGCCGTAACCTGGCCACCGGCCGGATGGTGGAATCGGGCGAGGCCGTCGGCGTCATCGCCGCACAATCAATCGGCGAACCGGGAACCCAGCTGACAATGCGGACCTTCCACATCGGCGGCGTGGCAAGCCGCGTGGCCGAACAGACCAAGCTGATCTCCGCCAAGGGCGGCATTGTGAAGTACATCGAATTGCGCACTGTGGCGCTGGACACCGGCGAGATGATCGCGATGAACCGCAACGGCGGCATCATCATCCAGGACGACGAGGGGCGTGAAAAGGAGCGTTACAAGATCATCTACGGCGCCAAGCTGAAAGTTCCGGATGGCGCGCGGGTGGCCGAAGGCGATACCGTCGCGGAATGGGATCCTTACACCGTGTCGATCCTCACCGAAACGACCGGCACCATCGCGTACGGCGATATTATCGAAAACGTGACGATGCGCGAAGAAGTTGACGAAGTGACCGGTCACTCGGAAAAGATCATCATGGATCACCGGGAAGAAAAGAAGCATCCGCGCATTTCAATCAAGGACGCGCATGGCAAGACGGTAAGCCGCTATGTGCTGCCGGCCGGCGCGCACATTAACGTCAAGGAAGGACAAACGGTTGATGTGGGCGATATCATCGCCAAGATACCGCGCGAAACCACCAAGACGAAGGACATCACCGGCGGTCTGCCCCGCGTGGCGGAGCTTTTCGAGGCCCGCAAGCCGCATGACCAGGCCACCATTTCCGAAGTGAGCGGCCGCGTTAAATTCGGCGCGTTCATCAAGCGAACCCGGGAAATTCTGGTAACCACCGAAGATGGCGCGGAACACAAGTACGTGGTGCCCCGCGGCAAACACGTGAACGTGCACGAAGGCGACTTCGTCCATGCCGGTGAACCGCTGGTGGATGGCGCTCCGAATCCGCATGACATCCTGAACATCATGGGCGAAAAGGAGCTGCAGAAGTTCCTCGTCAACGAAGTGCAGGAAGTGTACCGGCTCCAGGGCGTGCAGATCAACGACCAACACATCGAAGTCATCGTGCGCCAGATGCTCAAACATCTGGTCATCGAGGATCCGGGTGATACCGATTTCCTCGTGGGCGAACAGGTGATGAAGAAGACGTTCCAGAACCGGAATATGGACGTGATCAAAGCGGGCAAGAAACCGGCGAAGGGCAGGCCGATCCTGATGGGGATAACCAAGTCCTCGCTCTCGACGGAAAGCTTCATCTCCGCGGCTTCTTTCCAGGAGACCACGCGCGTGCTTACCGAAGTTGCCATATCGGGCAAGATGGATCCGCTCAAGGGACTCAAGGAAAACGTCATCATGGGCCGCTTGGTTCCCGCCGGCACCGGCTCGCGGAACTACCAGAACCTCAGCGTCCTGCCGACCAAACTGCCGATCTTCGATCTCAAGAAGACAAAGGCAACCGAGGAAAGCATGGTCGAATAAGGTTCAACCTCACGTTACAAGCAACGGCCCCTTGAAGCGATCCAAGGGGCCGTTTTCTTTTTATCGCGCCGTCTACTCTTGCGAGAACTGCACCCGCCGGTTTTGCGACCACGAAGCCTCATCATGGCCGTTGTTTGCCGGCCGTTCCGATCCATAGCTGATGGTCTGAAGCTGTTTTTCACTCACCCCCAGCGACACCAGATAATGCTTTACCGCCGCCGCCCGGCGTTCGCCAAGGGCCAGGTTGTATTTCTCGGAGCCCCGTTCATCGCAGTGTCCTTCCACCACGACGTTTTCGGCGGAATGTTCTTTTATCCTTGCGGCATCGCGCGCGAGCGGATTGCGGTAGTCCTGTTTGATTTCATAGTTATCGAAATCAAAGTAGGCTTTTGCCAATTTCTCGGCGGCCAAGGCGTTGGCGGCGGCTATTTTGGCCGCTTCTTCTTCCTTCAATTTATCAATCCCGGCTTTTTTCAGACGCGTGGTTTCTTCAGCCTGCTTGCGTTTCAAATCTTCGGTGTCCGTTTGAGCGTTTGGCGTTTTTGAAGCCTGATTTGCTTCCGCCGCGCGGTTCGCGCCGGGGCCGGCGGCTGCTTTTTCTTTGGATGCGCAAGCGCTTGCGCCGCCGATCACCAACAGCGCCAATGCCACGGCGCCCAGATTTTTGCGGAATGTCTTCATATGTCGATCTCCAAAAAAAGATGCCGATGAATGCGTCTCCGGCCTGTACGTGACGAGCCGGTGACACGAATTGCGAAAAATATTTTTATGAACGGAATGAGGCGGGAATTACGGACCGAGGGCGAACCAGAGGGGGCTTTCGGGCCGGTGGAATCCGGGCTCGTTTAAAAACGCAGTTTTGCGGAACGGCACGGTCAGCTGTGCCAGCCCTCCGGCGTATGAATAAAATGCGGCGGCAATGCTGATTATTATGACAAGGGGAAAAATGGCCAGCAAGGCTTGAAGCAGGTCAATGTCCAAAAGCGCCTGGAACCAGTCAACATCAAAAAGGCTCTGAATCCAATCGATGTCCAGAATCAGCGGAAGATCGCACATGAGGAATTTAACCATCTGAGCAATTCTATAACACGGTTTTCAGGCCCGCAAGGCATGTTTGCGATGATGGGGCGCGGAAGGAGAAAGGAAGGAGAAAGGCGTTGCGCCATTGAGGGACAATTGATTATCATGCAAGCTCCACTTTTAATCACGTCCACCCCGGGGCGGAATGACTGGAGGGCCGATGTTTCGTCATACGCTGAAGCGGGTAACGCTAAAAGCATTGGAATCGCTCCGGCGGGTGTTCATGCAGGAACACGTCTTCATGGTGGTGGTGGCATGCGTTATCGGTTATCTCACCGGATTGTGCGCCGTTATATTCAAATGGATGATCCAAGGGGTACAAGCCGTATTCCTCAAGGAGTTCTTCAACCGCGCCTCCACCGGCTCCTTCCTCTGGCTGTTGTTGGTGCCGGTGTCGGTGGGGCTGGGGGGTCTGATCGTCGGATTGCTGAACCACTATTTCAATCCTGAGCGCGAAGGGGGCGGCCTTGCCGAACCGATGAAATGGGCCGCCATCGATCAGGGGCGGGTGCCGAAACATATCATCTGGTTCCGCCCCATCGCCTCGGCGTTCACCATCGGCAGCGGCGGTTCGGCGGGACGCGAAGCCCCCACCGTACAGATCGGCGGCGCGGTGGGCTCGTTGGTGAGCGGCATTATCAAGGCGTCGTCGGAGCGGCGGCGGCTTCTCATGGGGTGTGGCACGGCGGGGGCCATCGCGGCGTCATTCAACGCCCCTCTTGGCGGCATTGTCTTCGCGCTTGAAGTCATACTTGGCGATTTCAATATAAAGGTTTTTTCGCCGTTGATTTTTTCCTCGGTGATCGCCACGGTTACCGCCCGCCATTTGGAGGGGAATGTGCCGGCATTTGAATTGCCGGCCTACACGCTGGTGTCTACCGTGGAGATTCTTTTTTTTATTATTTTGGGGCTTATCGCGGGCCTCGTGGCCGCCCTATTTCACAAAACATTCCTTGATATCGGCGATAAATTTAAAAAACTGAAAATTCATCCCATTCTGGTGCCCGCCGTGGGGGGCGTATTGGCCGGATCGTTCGGCATTTTTTACCCCGATGCGCTCGGCAACGGGTACGATGGCATGAACAAGGTTATGAACGGCCAGATGTTGTGGCATCTCGCGCTGCTCCTGGTATTTGTGAAAATACTTCTCACGGGCTTGACGCTCGGATCCGGCGGATCGGGCGGTCTATATGCGCCGTCGCTTTTTATTGGCAGCATGGTGGGCGGGGCATTCGGAGCGATGCTCAACTACTTGTTCCCCGGCCTGACCGGCACCGCCGGATCTTACGCGTTGGTGGGGATGGGCGCGGTGATGAGCGCCGTCGGTCATATGCCCATGACGAATATTCTTATGACATTCGAGCTGACAAACAGCTACCAGATCATTTTGCCTATTATGGCCGCCTGCATTTCATCCACGGTTACGTACGCCTTTTTCTGCAAAAATTCGGTGGACGTTGAAATTCTGAGCCGCGTGGGAATAAGCATTTGGCGCGGGCGCGAGTCGTCCATCATGGGCTCGCTTCTTGTGCGCGATGTCATGAACACGCAGTTTGATGTAGTGCGCGAGGACACCCGGTTCCGCGAAATTCTCGCCATTATGGCCAAATCGAAGGCGTATTACTTTCCCTGCGTCGACGCCGGCGGGCGAATGACCGGCATCATCTCGGTGCAGGATATTCGGCAGTTCATGCTGGATGAGGAATTGGCCGACGTGGTGGTGGCGAAGGACATGGCGGCGCCCAAGGTGATCTTCCTGATGCCGGACGAAAACCTCAACGACGCGATGGAGAAGTTCTCCGTGCGCGATCTGGATGAGTTGCCGGTGGTAGCCGACCGCGAAACAAATATTGTGGTGGGAATGCTGCGGCGCAAGGACGTGATCACCGCGTACAAGAAGGCCGTGATACAGGCCTCGGCATAGCCGCGTGGGCGGGGAAGCATGATGCACATAGGTGAAGGATGGGGCCATTAACAATGGTTTTCCCCAAGGAATGGCGTTTAAAAAAAACTCGACTTCCATGTTTTGTTTGGGGATAATAAACCCTTCAAGACCAACAGGTTTACTGTTTTTGGGGGCAAGCTTTGAGAGCAATTCATTCTGACACCATTGTCGCCGCCGTCAAAAAGATGGTGATGGGCGCCAACTACGATCTTGGCGATGACGTCATCCACGCCTTTGAAAAAGGGTTGAAGCAGGAGGCCTCGCCGGTCGGCAGGGCGGTTCTCAACACCCTCATCGAAAACGCCCGCATCGCCCACGACGAGCAGGTACCGATCTGCCAGGACACCGGCATGGCGGTTTTTTTTGTCGAGATGGGGCAGGACGTCCATATAGAAGGGGCGTTGCTGCGGGATGCCATCGACGAAGGGGTGCGCCAAGGTTATAAAGACGGCTATCTCCGCAAATCGATTTGCGATCCCTTCACGCGGAAAAATACCGGCGATAACACCCCCGCCGTGGTCATCCTCGACATGGTCGCCGGGGACAAGCTGCGGATAACCGCCGCGCCCAAAGGGGGCGGCAGCGAAAACATGAGCCGCCTGACGATGCTGACGCCCAGCGCCGGCAAAAAAGGGATCGTCGATTTTGTGGTGAAGCGTTGCGAAGAGGCCGGCAGCAACCCCTGCCCGCCGGTTATCGTGGGGGTGGGCATTGGCGGATCGGCCGAAAAGTGCATGATACTTGCCAAGAAGGCCTTACTCCGTCATGTGGGAGAACCCAGCTCCGACCCCGAACTTGCGGCGTTGGAGGCGGAAATGCTGGAAAAGATCAACGCTCTCGGCATGGGGCCCCAGGGATTGGGGGGAACTACCTACGCCTTGGCGGTGCATGTGGAAAAACATCCCTGCCATATCGCCTCGCTTCCGTTGGCGGTAAACATCTGCTGCCACGCCAGCAGGCATAAAGAAACGGCGCTGTAATGGCGAACGAAATTAAAATCACGGCCCCGCTGGATGATGCCGCGGTGGCGAAGCTCAAGGCGGGCGATCAGGTATCGATCACGGGCGTTATTTATACGGCGCGGGATACCGCCCACAAACGGCTGGTGGACGCGCTTGACGCGGGGCAGCCGCTGCCGTTTGATATGAACGGACAGGTTATTTATTATGTCGGCCCGTCTCCCGCAAAACCGGGGAAGGTGATCGGCTCCGCCGGCCCCACCACCAGTTACCGCATGGACGCCTATGCGGAGCGGCTGATGGAAAAAGGGATGAAGGGGATGATTGGTAAGGGGATGAGGGACAAAAAGGTTATCGAAGCGATGAAGAAGCACAAGTGTGTTTACTTTGCCGCCATCGGCGGGGCCGCCGCGCTTATCGCCCGCTCCATCAAGGCCGTCGAGATTATCGCTTACGATGACCTCGGCCCCGAAGCGGTGCGGCGCATGGAGGTTGAGGATTTCAAAGCGGTCGTTATTAACGATATTTACGGTAACGACCTATATGATATGGGAAAGGCGCAATACAGGGTGGCTAAATGAGAAAACATGATGTGGTGATAGTCGGTGCGGGCTTGGCCGGCCTGCGCGCGGCGCTGGAGCTGGCCGGTAAAGTGGATGTGGCGGTCGTCTCCAAAGTCTATCCTTCCCGTTCCCACTCGGGCGCGGCGCAGGGGGGCGTGGCGGCGGCGATGGCCAACGAAAGCGATGACAGTCCCGAACTTCACATGTACGACACCGTTAAGGGATCGGACTACCTGGGAGACCAGGATGCGATCGAGATAATGACCCGCGACGCCCCCATCACCATCACCGAGATGGAACATTTGGGATGCGTGTTTTCGCGTGACGGCGAAGGGCGCATCGCCCAGCGTGAATTTGGCGGCCACAGTAAGCCGCGCGCCTGTTATGCCGCCGACCGCACCGGCCACGCGTTGTTGCATACGCTGTATGAGCAGTCGTTCAAATATAAAAAGGACATCACTTTTTACAATGAGTGGTATTTGCTCGACCTGATATATCAGGACGGGAGCGCGCGCGGCGTCGTGGTGATGGATATGAAGACTGGCGACATCGAAGTGATTCACGCCAAGGCGGTGCTTTTTGGCACTGGCGGATATGGCCGCGCCTACAAGATCACCTCAAACGCCTTCGCCAACACCGGCGATGGCATCATGGCCACATACCGGGCGGGCCTGCCGCTGGAAGATATGGAGTTTGTCCAGTTCCATCCGACCGGTCTTTACCAGCAAGGAATTTTAATGAGCGAAGCGGCCCGTGGCGAAGGAGGCTACCTGCTCAACGGCAACATGGAGCGCTTTATGGAGCGCTACGCCAAGTCGCGCATGGAGTTGGCCCCGCGCGATATCGTATCCCGCGCCGAGCAGACCGAAATCAACGAGGGACGCGGCGCCGGGCCGAAAAAGGATTTTATCTACGTGGACCTGCGCCATCTCGGCCGCGAAAAAATTCTGGAAAAGCTGCCGCAGATACGGCAACTTGCCATCGATTTTCTCGGCATCGATTGCATCGATCATCCTATCCCGATTCAGCCGACAGCCCACTACAGCATGGGGGGGATCCCGGCGAGCAAAGATTGCGAAGTGTACCGCGACGAGAAGGGAACAATCGTTAAAGGCTTCTACGCCGCGGGCGAATGTTCCTGCATCTCGGTGCACGGCGCCAACCGCCTTGGCACCAACTCATTGTTGGATGCAACCGTCTTTGGCCGCCGTGCCGGCAAAAGCATTCTCAATTACGTGGTCGGGGCGCAACACGAACCGGTCAACGAGGCCGAAGTGAAACGCAAGGCCCGCAAGCGGATCGATGATCTGCTGTACACTCCTTCCACCGAATCGGCCAACGACATCCGTAACGAACTGAAAGGGACCATGACCAACCACGTTGGCGTCTACCGCACCAAGGATGGGCTGGCCACGGCGCATAAGAAGCTGAAAGAGCTTCAAGGGCGTTTCACCAAAGTTCGAGTGGAGGACAAAGGAAAGGTTTTCAACACCGAGATTATCGAGGCGCTGGAATTATCCAACATGCTCACCTATAGCGAGCTGATTATCGCCGGGGCCGAGGCCCGCACCGAAAGCCGAGGAGCCCACGCCCGCGTGGATTTTCCGAAACGCGACGACGTTAACTGGATGAAACACACCATGGCTTCCGCCGATGCGGACGGCGCCATCCAGCTTAAATATAAGCCGGTGGTCGTCACCAAGCATCAGCCGGAAGAAAGGAAGTACTGATGGCAAAGACAAAATTCCTCGTTTCGCGCTATAACGCGGCGCGGGATACGAAGCCGTACCTGCAGGAATTCAAGCTTGAAATCCCCCAAGGGGCGACGTTGCTGGACTGCATCAATCTGATCAAGTGGACGCAGGACGGCACGTTAACCTATCGCATGTCCTGCCGCAGCGCCATTTGCGGTTCCTGCTCCATGAAGGTGAACGGCCACGCCCGGCTTGCGTGCAAGACGCAGGCGGCGGAAGCCGTCATTGACGGAGCCATCACCATCGAACCGATGGGGAATTCCCCGCTTATCCGCGACCTCGTGGTCGACCTTGAGCCATTCTTCGATTCCATCGACCGGGTGAAGCCCTTCCTCGTCCCGGATGACAGCAAACAGTGGAAGCGTGAAACATTGCAGAGCCACGACGATTATCGGAAGATCGAGGATGCCAGCACCTGCATCATGTGTGCCTCCTGCTGGTCCGATTGCAACGTGCTGGGAGTCGATCCCCGCTTCCTCGGGCCGGCGGCGCTGGCCAAGGCGCAGCGTTTTGTCTATGATTCGCGCGATAACGAGACCCGCGATCGGATCGAGTTTTTAAGCCGCACCACCGGCATGTGGGATTGCACCCATTGCGCTGAATGCGCCACGCGCTGTCCCACCGATGCCAAGCCGCTGTTCCGAATTAAGGAACTTCGCACCGCGGCGATGACCTATAAAATTACCGACAACAACGGCGCGCGCCACGTGCTCGCCTTCCGCGAATCGGTGGGCGGGTTTCTGCCCGGCGTCGGCGGGGGCGGTCTGCTTAATGAAAATTATGTGCCGATCCGTTCCGTCGGGTTTTTCAATCTCGACGGGATATTAAGCCTCATTCCGGTGGGCATCCGGATGATTATCCGCGGCAAGAATCCGCCGATTCTTCCGCATATCATTGACAAGATCGGCGAGGTGCGCGCGATGTTCCGCCGCTTCAACGACTATCGCAAGGAGTACCGGAAATGAAGTACGCCCTGTATACCGGATGCGTGGCTAAAGGCGCGGGCCGCGAACTGATGGCGGCCACCGTTTATGCCGCCGAACGGCTCGGCATCCAAATTAAGGAAATGAAGGACGCCTCCTGCTGCGGCGCGGGGGCCATTCAAGAAGACAATCCGTTGCTCGCCGACGCATTGAACGCGCGCACCTTCGCGCTGGCGGAGGAGCAGGGCTTGGATATTATGACCATCTGCGGCACCTGTCAGGGGGTCATGCGCACCGCCCAGGTGAAGATGGAGCACAATCCGGCTCACAAGGAGCGGGTTAATGCGGCGTTGAAACGCGACACCGGCCGCGAATATCAGGGTAAAGTAAAAGTGAAGCACTTTTACCAGATCGTGGAGGAAGACTACGGCCTGGAAAACGTCGCCAAGCGGGTCACCCGCAAGCTGGCCGGTCTCAAGGTGGCGCCGTTTTACGGTTGTTACGTCCTCCGCCCGCACGAATACAGCGATACCAAAGTGCCGGATCGGCCGGATTATTTGGAAAAGCTGATCGCGGCGGTGGGGGCCACCCCCATCGATTACGCGGAAAAACAAAAGTGCTGCGGTTTTCCGATTCTGATGCCGAACAAGGCGAACGCGCTTCAACTTGCCGGCAACGCCATGATCGGCGCGCTGAAGGCCGGGGCCGACGTGATTGTTACCCCCTGTCCGCTTTGCCACCTGAACATGGACAGCTATCAGCCCGAGGTGGAGGAACTGCTGGACCGGAAGATCAACATGCCGGTGCTGCATTATCCGCAATTGATCGCGCTGGCGCTGGGGGCCAACCTCGAAGAATTGAAGATGAATACCCATGTAGTGCTTCCCAACGAAAAGCTGCTGGAGATCGTCAACCGGTAACGGGATTCCGGATAGCAAGGGGCGCGGCGGATGCCACGCCCCTTTTTTATTTTCCGCGGCGCAGGGTGGTGAGCAACACGCCAGTGATGACCAGCGCCGTCCCGCCCGCCTGCGCCACCGACACCTGTTCACCAAGAAAATACCATGCCAGCGCGATGGTGCTCACCGGCCCGATGGAATTGATAATGGAACTCCGGCTCGCGCCGATGCGCTTCATTCCCTCCGACATCAGGAAGGCCGGTATCACCGTGGAAAAAAAAGCCATGATCGCGGTGAGTTGATAGACCGGCAACGGTTGCACAAAAGCGGATAACGGACGCATTATTAAAAAATGCCCGGTAATCGCGACCGTGGAGGAGATCATGGCGTAAGCGGTGAAGCGGGCCGATCCCGCTTTTTTTATCAGTTCGCCCCCCACCACAAGGTAGACCGCGTAGGCCGCCGCGCTGGTTAAGACGAGCGCCGCCCCCGTCCATGCCTGGCTGCCGTTAAATGCGATGTCGTGAAATACGGCCAGCCCCACTCCGGCGTAGCTGAGCAGCAGCGATACCAGGTCAGTTCCGGAGATTTGGCGTTTCAGGAACGCGGCGGAGATCAGCACCACCATCGTCGGATAAAGGAAAAGGATCAACCGTTCCAGCCCCGCCGTGATGTATTGCAGGCCGATGAAATCGGTGAGCGCCGCGAGGTAAAAGCCGAGCAGGCCGATACCGGCCATCATGCCAAGTTCGCGCGGCGTCGTCCGCCGTTCGCTCCGCCATTCTCCCCACACCGCCAGCGCGGCGAAGAAAGGGAGCGCCATCAGCATCCGCATGGCGAGCAACGTCGTGGCGTCTACGCCGTGGCGGTACGCCAATTTGACAAGCACCGCTTTGCCCGAAAAGCTCACCGCCGCGATAAGGACGGCCAGCGCCCCCAGCAACGCGTTTCTCAGCCCTGTTGATTGATCGCTTTCGTCCGCCATGATACATCTCCTCGAATTGGGCGCGGACACCGGAACCGCGAACCGCCGCGGCCCGATGGCCGCGGTGTTGCGTGATTGACTAGTTAAGCTCCATACACACCGCGGCCCCAACGCCTAGCCAAGACGCAATGATCGCGCTGATGGCCGACTGACGTTTATTATTTGCCGCGGGGTTTGTGCGCATCGGCAGATACTACTTCCTGGCGGCTTCCGCTGTCAACATTCCCCGGCAGCGGCAGATGGACGATATTGCGGATGGCGGCGGGGAGCGCGGCCAGCAGGGAGGAAGCGGTCAGGGAGTATGGGTCGTGCTCCGCCGTGTAATTATCCGCCGCCAGTCCGTGCAAATATACCGCCAGCGCGGCGGCGTTCAGCGGCGTGAGGCCCTGCGCGATGAAACCGGCGATCATACCTCCCAGCACATCGCCGGTGCCGCCGCTGGCGAGATTCTGGTTGCCGGTCGGGTTAATAAAGGCGGTGCCGTCCGGCGCGGCGATAACGGTGCGCGCCCCTTTCAAAACGGTGATGCAGCTATATTTTTTCGCAAAGCTTTTTGCGCAGTTCAACCGGTCGGCGTTGACCGCTCCGGCGGTTATGCCGATGAGACGCGCCATTTCGCCCGGATGGGGCGTGATGATAGTGGGGGCGTTGCGCTTTGCCAGCAATTCCTTGTTCGGAGCGATATCGTTCAGCCCGTCAGCATCGATGATGAGCGGGATGTTGCATCCAATCGTTATCTTTGCCGCCAAAGTTTCCAACCCTGGGCCACGTCCCATGCCCGGGCCGAGCAGCAAAACCGATTTATCTTTTATGAAGGCGAGGATGGTATCCGCGTTGGCCGGGTCGTCAAGCCGTTCGGCCAGCGGCAACCCCATGACCTCCAGCGTCCCAAGCTCGAATTGGCGGCTCAGCGGCAATCTGGCGGCGGCGGTGGAAAGTCCCGCCCCCACTTTAAGCGCGGCCAGCGCGGCCAGCGCGGCGGCCCCTTCCATCCCTTCATTGCCGCCAGCGATAACGGCATGGCCGTAGGTTCCCTTGTGCGCGTGCGCGGGACGGGGCGGCAGCGTGGCGCGCGCCCAGGCATCGTCCGGCAGCCACGCCTCGAATGGCGTATCGGCCAAGAGTTTTTCGGGGAAATTGATATTGGCGACATGCAGTGTCCCCACCGCGGTGGCGGCGGTGCCGGACATCATCCCCACCTTCGGAAGGCCGAAGGTGATGGTGGCGTCGGCGTGTACGTACAGCGGGTGGACGATCCCCTTGTCAGCATCAAGGCCGGAGGGAATATCCAGCGCGAGGCAGCAGCGTTTCCAACCGTTGATTTTTTCGACCGCCATTTTATATGGTCCTTTGAGCTCGCCGCCAAAGCCGGTGCCGAGGATGGCATCCACCAGCACGTCGGCGTGGCGGATGGCGGTTTCATGTCTGAGCAAATCGGATTCATCCGCGCATTCCAGGATGCGCCCGCCCACGGCGGCGTACGCCTCCATGTTTATTTTGGCGCTTCCCGCGAGGTTGGCGCGCGGGGCAAGCAGGTAGACCGCCGGATCGTATCCGCGGAGGTGAAGATGGCGGGCCAGCACAAAACCGTCGCCGCCGTTGTTTCCCTTGCCGCAGAAAATACCGATGCGCGGCCGCTCTGGCGCGCCGGGAAGTTGTTCAATGCGAAGCATTGCCTGAATGCCGGCATTTTCCATCAGCGCCAATTCCGGCACGCCATACTGTTCAATGGCGGAGCGGTCGATTTCTTTCATCTGCGCGGCGGAAACGATTTTGATCATGCCGTTCCCCTTTTGTAAGGAAAATAAAAAAGGCCTCCGTTTAACCGGGAGGCCAGCGGTTGATTCCGAAAGGAGAAGTTATTTCTTCTTCGCACCCAGCACGGAGTCCTTGGCCGCCTTGGCGACGCGGAACTTCAGCACTTTTTTGGCCGGGATCTTGATGGCTTCACCGGTCTGGGGGTTGCGGCCCATGCGGGCTTTGCGGTTCACGAGAACCAGTTTGCCGAGGCCGGGGATGGTGAATCCGTTTTTGGATTCTTTGTAGGCAAGCTGCACGAGGGTTTCGATGATCGCCACGGCGGCTTTTTTGGTCAACGCGTGAGTCTTTGCTACGTGGTCGGCGATCGCGGACTTGGTCATTTGTTTGGACATTATTAATCCCCTTTTCAAAAAGTTTTTAGTTACCCACTCTTTTTTTCGCTTCGTTGTAAAATTGCTTCGGATAATTTAACCAGAATCGGTTTTTAAAAGCAAGCATAATGCGCGTTGTTTGCGGTTCAAATGCGCGTTGCCACTTTCCGTAACACTAAAGGGGCAGAGGCGTTTTTTAAATTTTCCGCGTTCTGATGACGGATGCCACCGCGAATTTTTTTTCATGCGAAAGGGAAAGGATGAATATCCCTCCCCCTTTTTCGGCGATTAGCGATTGTAGCGGTTCGCTAAATGCCAGCGCGGGAGATTCCCCCTGGCCGCCGGTTACCCAGACATCTTTGGGGCCAAAACCATGGAAGCCGGTTCCTAGCGCCTTGGCGAATGCTTCCTTGGCGGCGAAACGCGCCGCGTAAAACGCCGCGGGTTCCTTGAGGCTCGCGGCGCGTGCGATTTCGCCCGGGGCGAACACGCGGGTGATAAACGCGCCGCCGTGGCGTCCGGTGGCGCGGCGCATTCGCGCCACTTCCACGATGTCGATACCGTGACCCAGAATCATCGGTTACTGAAGGGATTCGGCGCGGCGGGGAATTCCCGCCGGTTTGTTTAGGGGAAGAATCCTCGCCATCTTTTCCAGCGGGGCGCCCAGTTCCAGAATTGTTCCGCCCGGCACCTTCGCTTGTACCGCTTCACGGAAGACCTTTTCCCCCCATTCGGAAAGAGCGGGAATTTTTTTCAGCAGTTCCACCATCTTTTCATAATCTTCAGCCAGCTCTTTTTCATTGCGCATCTGGCCATTAAGGTCAAGGATGATGTCGCGGATGTCCTTTTGGTACATCGCCAGTTTCGTTTCCAGTATCTCGGCCCGTTTCGCCAGCTTGACCGACCGGACTTTAAGCTTTTTCCGTTCACCGGCCAGCTGGGCTTGTTCCGCCTCGGCGGCGTCAATCTGTTTTTGCAAACGATCCATTTCGCTGGAGAGGCGTTCCATGAATTTTTCTTTTTTATCCGCCAAGGAGCCGGCCCCTTCCGCCGGGGCGAAGGAACGGGGAAATTTCCCTTCCATCATGCCGGCATATTGCGCGTTCAGCGTTTTGGCCGTTTGCTGTGACGCGTCATGATCCGATCCGGTTTTTTTCAACTTGTGTTGGGTGAGGGTGATCCGGCCGCGCAGCGCGGCCAGGGCGGCATTGCATTCATCGCGGTGGGCGGTAAGCAGCGCGAGGCGTTCTTCCAGAATTTTCGAGCGGCCCGACATGAAAGGGAGCGCCAGCCGGTATTTATGGATGACATCCTTTAGGCGTTCCATGGCCTCTTTTTCCGCCCGCATCGCGCGCGCGGTGCGCCGACGCAGTTCTTCCGCCGATTCCTGCATATCCCTCTTATCGGATTCTTCACCGTATTTCATGACCCCAATTCTAGCATTCCCCCGCGGGAAAGGGGATGGCCCGCGGTGGCGGGAACCCCGAAAGCTGTTCAGTTTTGCCGCAATTTGAGTTAAACTTTTCTGATATTCAGCAATACCGGCCATTGAAGCCGGATTGGAAGGCGTATCAGGCTTATAAGGAGGATGTATGAGCGAAATTACCGCGATCATCGGCCGTGAAATTCTTGATTCCCGTGGCAATCCCACCATCGAAGTCGACGTGTACCTTGATGACGGCTCGATGGGCCGCGCGGCGGTGCCAAGCGGCGCTTCCACCGGCACGCGCGAGGCATTGGAACTCCGCGATAAGGAAAAACGTTTCGGCGGGAAAGGGGTGCGCAAGGCGGCGCGGAACGTTAATGACATTATCACCCCGGCGCTGTTGGGGTACGACGCCGTCGAGCAGGGGCTGATAGACACCATCATGATCGATTTGGACGGCACGGAAAATAAGGGAAAGCTTGGCGCCAATGCTATTTTGGGGGTGTCGCTCGCCGTGGCGAAGGCGGCCGCCGTCTCTTGCGCCCTGCCGCTGTACCGCTATATCGGCGGCGCCAACGCCCGCATGATGCCGGTGCCGATGATGAACGTGCTCAACGGCGGCGCACACGCCGACAACAACGTGGACTTCCAGGAATTCATGATTATGCCGGTGGGCGCAAAATCGTTTAGCGAGGCGCTGCGGATGGGGGCCGAGATATTTCACACCCTCAAAGCGGTGTTGCATAAGCGGGGGCTTTCCACCGCGGTGGGTGACGAAGGGGGGTTTGCGCCGGATCTGAAATCAAACGCCGATGCGATTGAGCTGGTGCTGGAGGCCGTGGCAAAAGCGGGCTTTAAGCCGGGCAAGGAAGTGATGATTGCGCTGGATCCGGCCGCGAGCGAGTTTTACGAAAATGGCAAATACGAAGTTGAAGGGAAGAAAATATCCAGCGACCAGATGATCAAGATTTGGGAAAGCTGGGTGAAGCAGTATCCCATCATCTCGCTTGAGGACGGTTTGGCCGAGCAGGATTGGAAGGGGTGGAAGAACCTCACCGACTCCATCGGCGGCACGGTGCAGATAGTCGGCGACGACCTTTTCGTGACCAACACGAAAATATTGAAGGAAGGGATCGAGAAGGGAGTGGCGAATTCCATACTGGTGAAATTGAACCAGATCGGCACGCTCACCGAGACGATAGACGCGGTACAGACCGCCCAGCGCGCTTCGTACACCACCGTTATCTCGCACCGCTCCGGCGAGACTGAAGACAGCACCATTGCCGATTTGGCGGTTGCCCTCAACGCCGGGCAGATAAAAACCGGTTCGCTGTGCCGTTCGGACCGCATCGCGAAGTACAACCAGCTTCTCCGCATTGAGGAAGAACTGGGCGATATGTCCGTATTTCCGGGCCGAAGCGCGTTCGGCGGGCGGGGAAAATAGCGGCCAGCCATGTGGAAACAGGCGGGTCTGAAGGTATTGTGGGGAGGCGGCGGCCGTGCGCGGCCGCTCTTCTTTTTCAGCCTGCTGTTCGCCGCCATTGTTTTCCTTGCTTCTTGGTTCAAGGCGGACGGCATCAAGACCGTGTTTGAGTACGACCATAAGTTGGTGGCGGATATTGAGGGGCTGAAAAAAATACAAGCCGAAAACGAGGCGCTTAGGGAGAAAATCCGTTCCGTCCGCGAGGGATCCTATTTAATGGAAAAGTATGCGCGTGAGAAGCTATTGATGGCGCGCCAAGGCGAGGTGGTCTTCCGCTTCCACGACGAGCCGGCGGCGGATAAACGCCCATGATCATCGTATTCGCCAACTATTCAGGAGCGGGAGCGAAAAAATGAGCGATAAAACGGGGCCTCTGGAAATCACCGGACAGAATTCAATATGGGCATGCACTTGCATGCAGTCGGAAATGTGGCCGTATTGCGACGGCGCGCACCATAGCTTTGGCGGCGATAACGCGGGCCCGGAAGAAGTGATCCTTGATCCCGCAAAGACCTATTGGCTCTGTCAATGCTATAGAACCCACACAAAACCATTCTGCGACGGGACTCATCTCAAGTAAGGGGAAACCTTTCGCTTTTCCAACTTCTCCCCCCCCCCCGCTGAAGGGGGATTACGCGCCGCTTTTCGGGCGGGGCGGGCGGAATGCGGGCGCGGGTTTGGCCGCCGTTTCTTCCATGCCGTGCATGATTTCCTCCATCAGGGCTTCGGCCCTTTCTTTGTCGTTATGCTCCAGCCGCATCGCTTCGTCCAGCAGGATGCTTTTCAGATCCACAATTGATGTGTTCCCGATCTGGAGTTTTTTTACCATTGTCATATCAGTCACCTTACGTATCGGTTGTGCATAGGCCGTGCCTAAGAACTATGTAAAGCGTCATCCGCAACTGGCGAAAAAACCGGTTGTTACAAATCGCCCGCAAATCCATCATGATGAAGAGTGAACTTTTTTGCCGGTGAAGGGAAAAATTTCGGCTTTTACTCCACGTACCCGGGTGAGCATGATTCATCAAGCCGGGGTACAATAATTGCGGTGCCATGCGGTCATGGGGACTGGTTCGTTCATCAATGGGAGGGATTATGAAGCAGGGAAGACTGAATATTATTCTTGGAGCCGTAACAATCATTGTGGCCGGTATCGGCGGTTTTGTGCTTGGCGCCACTGTTGAGCATCACTTTGTGCTGGGCCATTATGCCCCCGATCTGCCGCGCTTCCTCAGGAAGGCGGGCCATTCCCACGGTATGCCGATGGCGCTTTACAATCTTATTGCCGGCGGGCTGATTGACCGGCTGGAACTGGGCGAGAGCGGCAAAGCGTGGTGTTCGCGGCTGGCGGCCGGTGCGTTATTGATGCCGGTGGGGCTTCTTCTGCGGGGGTTCGACAACGGCGCGATGACGTTTGCCCCGCTGGCGCTATTGGGCGGGGTATCTTTCATGGCGTCGGCGGCATTGATCCTGAAGGGGGCGCTGGCGGCCCGCTAATCGAAACTTGCCTCGCGGGTTGGCCGCGCATACAATCGGGGCATGGCGAAGTTTTTTGACGGCCTTAACCAATCGCACCTCGATTTTATCGCGGCGCAAAAAGTATTTTTTATCGGCTCCACCGCTCCGGGGGAGGATGTCAACATCTCCCCCAAGGGTATGTTCGATCTGAAAAACGCGGGGCCGAACCGGCTGGCTTACATACATACTTCCGGCAGCGGCAACCGGACGGCGGAGGACATCGCGGCGGGAAGCGGCGTGACGCTGATGTTCTGCAGCTTTGACGAAAAACCGCTCATCCTGCGGCTGTACTGCCGGGGAGAAGCGCTGATCCCCGGCGACCCCCGCTTTGAAGAACTGCTTCCCTTGTGGAGCGGTTTTGCGCGCGAACGGATACGGAATATTTTCCTGTTCGATGTTTTCCGCGCGCAGGAGTCCTGCGGGTGGGGGGTGCCGCTTTTTTCCTACAACGGCGAGCGTCCCGAAGGGCGCCGCCTCCGCCACGGCAAAGAGTAGCGGAACCGTTTTTTTGATTTCCTTCGTTAGTGAATTGCGGCCGACATTGCTATAATGCCCCGATGCATGCCAAACGAATGTTAGTGATAACCGCCGCCGTGGCGCTGCTGGCGGCGTGCAGTGTGGAGCGCCTTAACCTGGCGGCGCCAAACGCCTTGTCGCGGGAGAAGGCGGCGCAATTGGTTGCCGGTAAAACGACCAAGGCGGAAACCGAGGGACTGTTTGGCAAACCGCTTGATGTGCTGGTGATTGACGGCCTTGAACGCCATTTTTACAAGGATTTCAACCTCCGCGCCCTGCATATAGAATTCGACAAGAACGGCGTGGTGTCCAGCTATAAATATAGCGACTAGGCCGTCAACCGCCGCGGAGCGGGGCGGCCGCGGAAGGGGAGATGCTGTTTCGTAAAAAGACCGTGGCCGCAGCCTTGCTAGCCGGCGCGCTGGTGGGCGCGCTGGTGGGATCCGTTTTCGCGCGATTCACCGATTTGCCCTCCGTCAAGGCCTTGCAAGACTACACGCCGCCGGTGAGCACCGCGATTTATTCCGACGATGGCCGGATCATCGGCGAGTTCTTTCAGGAAAAACGCGAACTGCTCGGCTTTTCCCAGATTCCGCCAAATGCCGTCAACGCGGTGCTGGCCGCCGAAGACGCTCATTTTTACGAGCATCGGGGGTTCCGCGTGTATTCGCTCCTTCGCGCGTTGGCCGCTGATATCCGCGCCCGCCGCTTCGTGCAGGGGGGAAGCACCATTACCCAGCAACTGGCCAAAACACTTTTTCTCAGCTCTGAAAAAACGTTCAGCCGCAAGCTGAAAGAGCTGATGATCGCCTTGCAGTTGGAGATCAACTACACCAAGAGCGAGATGCTGACGTTTTACTTTAACCAGATTTATTTCGGTTCCGGCGCGTATGGGCTGGAGGCGGCGGCGCAGGTCTACTTCGGTAAACATGCCGCCGAGCTCACGTTGGCCGAATGCGCCGTGATCGGGGCGTTGCCGCGCGGTCCCAGCATCTACTCCCCTTACAATGATATGGCCAAGGCGCGCGCCCGCCGCGCATGGGTGTTGGGACGGATGGTGGAGGAGGGGTTCATCACGGAAGCGCAGCGCGCCGCGGCGGCGGTGGAGCCGATTACGCTGGCGGCGCATAAAAAACCGGAAACGGCCCCCTATTTCGTCGAGACAATCCGGCAGGCGCTGGAAGAAAAGTATGGCGGCGAGACGATCTACCGCCAGGGGCTTGCCGTTCACACCACCTTGAACATCGAGATGCAACTGGCCGCCACGCAGGCCTTGGCCGAAGGGCTGAAAGAGGTGGAAGAGCGGATCAAGCGCCGTGGCGGCAATCCGGAGGGGCTGCCGCTGCAGGGGGCGTTGATCGCCATCGACCCGGCCACCGGCGCGGTGAAGGCGATGGTGGGGGGGCGTGATTTCGCCGAGAGCCAATTCAACCGCGCGTTGCAGGCCAGGCGCCAGCCCGGCTCCGCCTTTAAACCGATTGTGTACGCCGCCGCCATCCGCGAGGGACTCACTCCCGCTTCGTTCCTCATCGATTCTCCAATAGAGGTGGATGATCCCGCGTTCAGCGGGAGCTGGAAACCGAAAAATTACGAAAACCGCTTTTACGGCAAGGTGACGTTGCGCCGTGCGCTCACCCACTCCATGAACGTCGCCTCCGTGAAGCTTTTTATGCAGATCGGCCCGGACAAGGTGATCCGCTTCGCGCGCGACGCCGGGATACGCAGCGATATCAAGCCATACCCTTCGACGGCGCTGGGGGGGGCGGAAGTGACACTGGCCGAGCTGACCTCCGCCTATGCTCTTTTTGCCAACAAGGGGCAGCGGGCGGAACTGGAGATGATCCGGAACGTGGACAGAAAAGAAGGGCGCGGTGACAGCTACTTTCCGATACTGACCGAAGTGATGGCCGCGCCGCGGGCATTTTTAATGACCAGCATGCTCAAAAGCGTGGTGGATGAAGGAACCGGCCGCGCCGCCCAGGAATTGGGACGCCCGGCCGCCGGCAAGACCGGCACCACCGACGATTTTACCGACGCGTGGTTTATCGGCTATACCCCCCAACTGGCCGCCGGCGTTTGGGTGGGATATGACATCAAAAAATCGATGGGGGAAGGGGAGACCGGCGGACGGGTGGCGGCCCCCATCTGGAGCGCCTTTATGAAAAGCGCGTTGGCCGGGAAGGAATCGCGGGAGTTCAAGGTGCCGGATGGCATCGAGGAGGTGGTGATCGACGACGCCACCGGCTTGCTGCCCGATTCCCGTTGCGGCAAGAGCCACACCGAATATTTCGAGGTTGGCGCCGCCCCGGATCAAAGCTGCCTCACCGCCCGATAGCGCGCGCAATCCGGATTATTCATTTATCCCTGAAGTTGAATTTCCCCCCGGTGGAGTCTCCGATAGGCATTCCGCTAGAGCCTCTTAACTATTCATGGTTACGGAGTCTTTGTCATGCCGGGCTCGACCCGGCATCCAGAAAGGGAGGCGCGGAATAGATTTTTCAATCCGCGCCGGGTATCCTCTTCAAGGGGAAATACTATCAAAGCTTCCCCCATCGGCCCAAAAGGCCGACACTGCTTGGCGCTTCTTGGGACAATAAAGAGAGCTTGGATAATATATCTGGATCCCGGGTCAAGCCCGGGATGACAGCAACTTCGCATCCATGACAAGTCAAAATGCTATAGTGTCCGTAACCCGGATTATTTATTCATGGCGAAAGCGTGACGGCGGCGATGCCGTCACCAATAAAAAAAGGGAAGGTCTGAAAGACCTTCCCCATAAGAGAATCGGAAATTAAGCGGTGACTGCGGGGAGTACGTGAACGTACTTCCGGTCGCGCCCCTTATGTTTGAAGGTGACCACGCCCGTGGCGAGCGCGAACAGGGTGTGGTCAACGCCCATGCCGACGTTCTGGCCCGGATATATTTTGGTGCCGCGCTGGCGGAGGATGATGTTCCCCGGCTGAACGATGCTGCCGCCCGCCGTTTTCAAGCCTAAACGGCGGCCGATACTGTCGCGGCCGTTTGATGTGCTGCCTTGTCCTTTTTTATGTGCCATTTCGTCTCCTTGCGCTCAAGCGTCTTTGATGGCGGTAATGCGCACGGCGGTCAGCTTTTGCCGGTGGCCGGTGCGGGTTTTGCTATCTTTGCGGCGGCGGAACTTCTGAATGTAAAGTTTTTCGCCCTTTTTCTGCGCCACAATGGTGGCCAACACTTTTTTCTTTAGGGTCGGGGCGCCGATTTCCATCTTATCCCCTTCGCCCGCGGCCAGCACGGTGTCGAACGTGACGCTGTCCCCGGCCACGCCGGCCAACAGGTCGATATCTATCAGGTCATTTTCTTGCACGCGGTATTGCTTCCCGCCGGTCTTGATAACGGCAAACATTAGATTCCTCCGTTTGGTAACGCTTCATTGTGGAAAGGGATATTTTGCCCATTTATGTCCCCGCTGTCAACATTTTTCATCCATCCGAAAAAAATCTCTCCCGGCAGCTATTGGGCAGGGGATTACCAACGCCCACCCCCCCAAAAGAGGTGTTGCCTCCTGCCCCCGCAACACATTAGAATAGCGATGGTTATTCGCGCTGGCAATGCTATAGGAGGTAAGGGATATGATTAGGCAGGCTGATCTCGACTACATCCTTTCCACAATGCTGGAGGCCTATTCCAACACTTCCGACCTCAACATGACCGTTGGCAAACCATTACAGGTGGAAAACTCCGGCGAACTGACCGAAGTGCCGATCATCCCCAAGATACCGAAACTCACGCCATACCAGACCGAGATGATGGCGCTCGCGCTTATCAACAGCGACCGCCGCCTCACAGAATTCCTCATACGCGAAGGATCATGCGATTCGTCGTATCAGATACCGGGGAAAGCCCGCTTCCGCGTGAAC
>JAHFEK010000028.1 GCA_023248495.1 Nitrospinales bacterium | reverse complement strand
AAAGGTGTTCGGCTACATTGTCGATCTCGTTTTCGCCACGCGCAAGCCGCACACCGCCATGCCGCAAATCATCGAATACGGCGCGTCGCCGCGCGCCAGCATCTGCCTCGCGCTGGCGGCAAAGGCCCACGCGTTCCTGCGCCACCGCGGTTTCGTCACGCCCGACGACGTGAAAGCCATCGGTCCCGACGTGCTGCGCCACCGCATCATCCCCACCTACGAAGCCGAAGCGGAAGGAATGACCAACGAAGACATCGTGAAACGGATATTCAACACCGTCCCGGTGCCGTGATGCCCTTCGCCCCGTTTTGGCTCATCCCGCTGACGCTGGCGGCGGCGATTGCGGTTGCGCTGACCGTCTTCCGTAAAAAAATAGAAATCGACGCGGCGCGCGGGCTTCCCCCGCCGGACGGCGGCATCAAAACCATTCCGCCCGAACTGTTCGCCAAAGTGCGCCAGATAGAATTCTCCAGCAAAAAGCTTGTTGAGTCCGTTTTTTCCGGCGAGTACCGCTCGGTCTTCAAAGGGATGGGAATGGAATTCGCCGAGGTGCGCCCCTATGCCCCCGGCGACGACGTGCGCGCCATCGACTGGAACGTGACCGCCCGCATGGGCGAACCGTACATCAAGATTTTTAACGAAGAGCGCGAACTGACGGTGATCCTCATGGTGGACGCGTCCGCCAGCGGCGCATTCGGCACCGCCGGCGCTTTCAAGAACGAGGCGGCCGCGGAACTCTGCGCCACCATCGCGTTCGCCGCCATCCGCAACAACGACAAGGTGGGGCTGTACATCTTCACCGATACGGTGGAACTGCACATCCCCCCCGCCAAGGGACGCCGCCACGCGCTGCGCATCATCCGCGAGATTTTGGGATTCCGCCCGCGCGGTATTAAAACAAACATCAAGAACGCGCTGGAGCGGCTGCTCCACACCGCGCGGCGATCCGGCATCGTGTTCCTGGTGTCGGATTTCGGCGACACCGGGTTCGAACCTCCCTTCCGCGTGGCGGCCAGAAAGTACGATCTCATCGCCGTCCGCATACGCGACCGGGCAGAGCAGCGGCTTCCCGACGCGGGGCTGGTATTGCTGCGCGACCCGGAAACCGGCGAGGATGTTTTGGCCGACACCGGCAACGAGGATTTCCGCCGCCGCCACGAAGCAATGGCGCTGCGGCGCGACACGGAGCTGAAGCGCTTTTTCCTGACGTGCGGCGTCGACCTTATCGAAGTGGACACCGGAGGGTCGCCGGTCGCTCCATTGGAAAAGTTTTTCAAACGGCGTGAAAAGAAAATCATGGCGGGCCGATGAAGCGCCTTTTCACTTTGCTGTTGCTTGCCCTCTGCGCTGCCCCCGACGCCGCGCTCACCCTCACCGCCGCGGTGGATCCCCCGTCCGGCACGATCGGCGATCATTTCCGTTACACCGTCACCGCGCACGATTCCGGCGATGCCGAGCTGCCGCTGAAACTGGAAACACCTGAGCCGTTCGAAGTGCTGGACGCGCGCCCGGATAACGCCGGCGGGGAAAAGAAAATCGTCTTCACGCTTACGGTTTTCAAAACCGGCACGTTTACCCTTCCCGCCTATTCCGTTTCGCACACCGGCGCGGATGGAAAAATGGAAACGCGTGCCGCTCCTCCCGTCACGGTGGAAATCCGCTCCGTGCTGAAACCCGATGTCAAAGATCCGGCGTTGATGCCGATCGAGGATGTGGCGGACCCGGCCTTCGACTGGAAAAAGTACATCTGGCCCGCCGTGGCGGTGTTGGCGCTCTTGGGACTTTTGGCGGTTTTGGCATATCTGTTGAAAAAGGGCGAATTGAAACAAGCCGCGGGCGCCCCCTCCGCGCCGTCGCGCACCCCCCTTGAAACCGCCCTCGCCGAGCTGGAAAAAGCGGAGGCGGAAAATCTCTACGCCGCCGGCCGGGGCAAAGAATATTTTGCGCACATCGCCGATACCGTCCGCGTCTACCTCCACGGCGAATACGGCATCGACGCGCCGGAAAAAACCACCACGGAGTTGGAATCCGCCTGGCCCGCCGCGCTGGAGGATCACCGCGAGCGGATATTCTATCTTCTACGCACATGCGACGTGGCGAAGTTCACCCAAAAACTGCCCGGCCGCGATGACGCCACCAGCGCGCTCGCCGTGGCCGCCTACTTCGTGAAAAATTCCCCAAAACAAAAAAGCCTGCCGTCCGCAAAAGCCGGCCCGCTCAACCCGTAAATGTTTCCATCGGCAAATTCGCGGCGGCATCGAGAGCGTTGAAGTCGCGCCAGCGCGGGTCAGAGGGGTTTTCCTGAAATAGAAAATAGCCGGCGGCGGCGATCATCGCCGCGTTGTCGGTGCAATAAACCGGTGCGGGCCAGACCACCCGCAGGCCGTGCTCCTCCCCCGCCCTTGTCATTCCGGCGCGCAAGTGGCCGTTCGCCGCCACGCCTCCCGCAATCACGATCTCCTTAAAATCATGGAGCGCCGCCGCGCGCACTGTGTGCGCCACCAGCGTTTCGGTAACCACCCGTTGGAACGACGCGGCGACATCCGCCGCGCGGGGATTTTTTTTCATCGCTTCGCGCACGGCGGTCTTCAGGCCGCTGAAGCTGAAATCGAGCGCGCTCCCTTTCACCCTCGGCACGGTGAACGGCACCGCTTTTTCGTCTCCCTCTTTCGCGGCGCGTTCCACGGCGGGCCCGCCGGGAAAACCGAGGCCAAGCATCTTCGCCACTTTGTCGTACGCTTCGCCCGCCGCGTCGTCACGCGTGGACGCCAGTTCCGTCTGCTTAATGGAACTGTCGACTTTGTACAACGACGTATGCCCGCCGGAGACCAGCAGGCAAAGGTGCGGATACACTATCTCATGATTGAAACGCGCCGCTACAATGTGCCCGTGAAGATGATGTACCGGCGCCAACGGCTTTTTCAGCGCCCAGGCCATCCCCTTTGCGGCGGAAAGGCCGACGAGCAGCGCGCCGAGAAGTCCCGGTCCGCGCGTGACGGCGAAAAGATCAATGTCCCCCAGCGTCACCCCCGCGCGGTCCAATGCTTCGCGCACAATAACCGGCATGTTTTCCACGTGGCGGCGCGAGGCGAGTTCCGGCACCACGCCGCCGTACTTTTGATGAATATCATGCTGGCTGGCGATCACGTTCGAGAGCACTTGCGCGCCGCCGCGCACCACCGCCACGGCGGTTTCATCGCACGATGTTTCAATACCCAATATCAGCATCAGCGCACCACCCGCGACGCGAAAACCGGCGTCACCCCGGCCTTGACGAGGTCGTCCTTCAACTTTTCAATTGCCGCCACGGTAACCGCGCCCGGATGTCCTATCGCCACCACGGCCCCCTCTTTCACGGCCAGATCAATCGCAAGACGGAGATGCCGGGAAATCGCATCCGGGCCGGGATCATTATCGATAAATACACGGCGCGCGGCGCTCTTCAGTCCCAGCCGCCGGGCGACCGCATATCCTACGCTGTTTGGGGCGGTGAGGCTGTCGACGAAAAAAAGATTTCGCGTTTTCAACTCCGCCAATACCACTTCCATCTTCCGCTCATCTTGCGTGAAAAGGCTGCCCATGTGGTTGTTGACCCCTTTTGCCTGCGGCACCTGCCCCAGATCATGCCCTATGGCGGCGCGAATATCTTCGTCCGGCTCCGTCAGCAGCAATGCTCCCGCGCCGGGATTGTTGGTTCTGTCGTTTTCCGGCTCCATCGGCAGGTGGAGCATCACCTCCTGTCCGGCCGCGGCTATTTGGGCGGCAAGCTCTTTGGTATACGGCTGATCAGGCATCACGCTGAAGGTGAGCGGAATACCGGCGGCCAGCAGCCTTTCCACCGGCTCGCGCCTATAGCCGATGTCGTCGATGATGATAGCCAACAGCTTTCCCTGATCCACCGGCGCCAGCGGCATACTAACCGGTGGCGGAATCACGGCGGCGGCATTCATATCGGCATTCCGTTCAACCGGATACGGTATGGTGGGTTTCCGCACCGATGGCACGGTGTTGTGACGCGCCATCAACCAAGCGGTGAGAACCCCCCCCGCGAAAAAAACAAGCAACAGCGCCGGTACCCACCCGGTACGGCGGCTAACAACGGCGGGCTTTTTTTTCATTGGCTGGTTTTCCGGGGTAAAAGTAAAACAGCCGCCGGCGTTATACGTCCGGCGGCTGCGTTCATACGGCTGGCGGGATCAGGCGGCCTTCTTGTTCCCCTGCTCCTTGATCTGCTTGTAGCTGACCGGGTCTTTAAGTATCTGAACGGCCTTTTGAAGCTGGTTGTCCTTTTCCATGTCGAAAATTTTCTTTGGATCGCGCAACGGCTCCTTCTCTTTTTCCTTTTCTTTCGCCTTTTCGGCGGCCGTCTTTTCTTTCTTTTGCTCCAAGTGATCCTGGCGCACGTCGCGGGTGCCGTTGAAGTGCTCCATCAAATCTTTTTCGCGTATCGGCTCCGGCCCCTGCTCCACGCCCGGCTGGACATCCAACTTCACTTCCACGTCCGGCTCGATGCCGATGCCGTGAATCATTATGCCCGCCGGCGTGTAATAGCGCGCCGTGGTTAGGCTCAGGCCGCTGCCGTCGCTCAGCTCACGCACCGTCTGCACCGATCCTTTGCCGAACGACCGCACCCCGGCGATAACGCCGCGGTGGTGATCCTTCAGCGCGCCCGCGACGATCTCGGAGGCCGAAGCGGAACCGGCGTTGATGAGCACCACGACCGGCGTGACGGTATCGGCGTGGGTATTGTGCGAAAGGAAACGGGTATTCTGGTCGCTGGTGCGTCCGCGGGTGCTGACGATCACTTCGCCTTCCTTAATGAATTCTTCGGACACCTCCACGGCGCCTTTCAGGAGACCGCCCGGATCATTGCGCAGATCGAGGACGAGTTGTTTCATCCCCTTCCCCCTGAGCTCTTTCATGGCAGCTTGGGTATCGTGCGAGGTCTCGGAGGTGAAGCTCACAATCCGGAGATAGCCGGTATCATTATCGATCAGGCCGTACTTCACCGACCTCACCTTCACAATGGCGCGGACAATATCAATGTCAAAGGTCTTGTCGCCCTGTTCGCGGTAGATATTCAGTTTTACGGAGGTGCCGACTTTGCCGCGCATTCGCTTCACGGCGTCCATGATATCCATATCCTTGGCCACCGTTCCGTCGATCTTTATGATCTTGTCGCCGGCTAACAGTCCCGCCCGCTCGGCCGGAGTGTCTTCGATGGGAGCGACGATGACAACATAATTGTCCCGCACGGTGATCTCAATTCCCAACCCCCCGAACTGTCCTTCGGTTTCCTGCTTCCGCGCGTCGTAGGAATCGCGATCCATGAATGCGGAGTGCGGATCAAGCGTGCGCAACATGCCATGAATGGCCCCCTGCGTCAGATCCTTGCTCGTTTTTTCTTCGACGTAGTAGTTTTGAACCAACGCCATGACTTCGGCGAAAACCTTGAGGTTTTCGTAGTTGCTTTCGGCGGCCACGGCAGGCGTCCGCCACGCCGCGACCAGCCCCAAGCCGGCGCCAAAGAAAAACGCGGCAACCACCACGAAAAAGACGGTTTTAAGAAACTTTTTAACCACGGTAACGGCCCACGAGCCTTTTTTTTCTTCCATAAGGAGCAAATGATAGCACGTTTGCCGCAGCCGAATCCACATTGGATTTGGCCTGTGATTACATTTGACTTGCCAATGATTTTAAGTGAAAATACCTCGCGCCGGGGGGAGTGATTCCGCGCATTCCAATCCAAGTCTTCCCGGCTAGCGTTATTGAAACAAACTCAAAGTGTTATATAGGGAGGACAAAGTGGCCAAATTGTTAGAAGGCCCTGCAATGGGACTGTTCCAGAAATGGGGAATTAACGTTCCCCATCATGTGGTCATCTCGGATGCCGAACAGCTTGATACTCTGGCGTCGGCCAATCCGTGGATGAAGAACGCCAAGCTTGTTGCCAAAGCGCACGAAGCGTTGGGCGGCAGGTTCAAATTGGGCTTGGTGAAAGTAAACCTGGACTTGGCCGGGGCGAAAGCCGCCGCAAAGGAGATTTTGGCGCGTGAAATCGACGGCATGAAAATGACGCAGGTCATCGTCGCCGAGATGGTGGAACATACCGAGGAATACTATCTGTGCGTTAAGTCCACCCGCGAAGGGGCCGAAATCCTGATGGCCAAATTCGGCGGCATCGAGGTCGAATCCAACTGGGACAAAGTACAGCGGAATTTTGTGGAAGTCGGCGAAAAGTCGGCGCCGGGGCAGTGCACCGAGCTTGCCAAACGCTGTGGCTTTACCGGCGACCTGGCGCAAAAAATGGCCGCATGCGCCCATTCGCTTTTCGACATGTTCGATAACGAAGACGGACAGTACATAGAGATCAATCCCGTCGTGGTGGACAAGAAAACCGGGGACGTGGTGGCGCTGGACGCCGTGACCATGCTGGATGGGGACGCCCGCTTCCGCCATAAGGACTGGAACTTCAACTGGGCCGCGGAATTCGGCCGCGCCTACACCGAAGCCGAAAAAGAGATTATGGAGATCGATTCCAAAGTGAAGGGATCGGTGAAGCTGATTGAAATCCCCGGCGGCCAGGTGGCGTTGCTCCCCGCGGGCGGCGGCGCGTCCGTATTCTATTCCGACGCGGTGGTAAACCTCGGCGGCACCATAGCGAACTATTCCGAATATTCCGGCGATCCCCCCGGATGGGCCGTGCAGGCGCTGACCGAACGGGTCGCCGCCCTTCCCGGGATCAAGCACATCATCGTCGGGGGCGCCATCGCCAACTTCACCGACGTGAAAGTGACGTTCCAGGGAATCATCGCGGGCTTCCGTATCGCGAAGGAAAAGGGCCTCCTCAAAGGCGTGAAGATATGGGTGCGCCGCGGCGGCCCGAACGAAGCCATCGGCCTCGCGGCCATGCGCGAACTGAAAAACGAGGACTTCGATATCGAAGTGTTCGACCGCTATACCCCGCTGACCGACATCGTCGACATGGCGCTCGGCAAGAAGAAAGTCTGAGGAGCAGAACGATGGCTATTGTAGCAAATGAAAATACGAGGGTCGTGATACTCGGCGGCCAGGCCGCCGTCAACGCCGCGCGGCGCATGGGGGAATTTTGCCACCTCTGCCGCCTCCCTTTCTACGTTGAAGCGTTCGTCTATCCGCCGGATGCCGGCAAGACCTACGACATCCCGGTCGGCAGCCAGATAGTGGCGGTGCCGATCTACGCCACGCTGGCCGAAGCATCCGCCGCGCACGGCACCATCAACACCGCGCTGGTTTACATCGGCCCGGCCCGCGCCGCGCAAGCCGCGATGGAGGCGATGGACAACCCGAAAATCAAATCGATCTCCATGATCACCGAAGGGGTGCCGGAGAAAGACGCCAAGCTGATGATCAAGAAAGCCAAGCAGACAGGCAAACTGCTCAACGGCCCCTCGGCCATCGGCATCATGTCAGCCGGCAAGGCCCGGCTCGGCGTAATTGGCGGCGAATACAACAACCTGATCCTCTCGAAGCTCTACCGCCAAGGCTCGTTCGGCGTCATCACCAAATCGGGCGGCCTTTCAAACGAAATCATGTGGATCATCTCCCAGTTCGCCGATGGCATCACCACCGCGATTGGCATCGGCGGCGACGCCTATCCGGTCACCGACTTCGTGGATTACCTTGAGCTTTTCGAAAAAGACCCGGACACCAAAGCCGTGGTCATCGTGGGCGAAATGGGAGGCAACCTTGAGGAAGGCGCCGCCGCGTGGTATGCCGCGAAACCGCGCCGCATCAAGCTGATCGGCGTTGTGGGCGGCTTCTGCCAGGAAAAACTCCCGAAGGGAATGAAGTTCGGCCATGCGGGCGCGAAAGAAGGGGCCCACGGCGAAGGCTCGGCCCGCGCCAAGTCAAATGCGCTCTTAAAAGCCGGGGCCATTGTCCCCGAAACTTTCGGCGCCCTGGGGCCGGCCATCAAGAAAGTGTATGAAGACCTGAAGGCCGTTGGCCAGACGACAAAAGCGGAAGACATCGCGCCGTCCGAGTTGCCCCAACTCCCCAGAAAGGTGGAGGAGGGTCTCAAGTCCGGCATGATCGCGGTGGAACCGCTCTTCAAGAACACCATCTCCGACGACCGTGGCGAAGAGCCGCTTTATTGCGGCTATGCGGCCAGCGAGCTGATTAACGAGGGATACGACATCCCACACGTGATTGGTCTGCTCTGGAATAAAAAGCTTCCCACCCCGCTGGAAGCGGAACTCATCAAGCGGATCATCATTCTCTCCGCCGACCACGGACCCGCCGTCTCCGGCGCGTTCGGCACCATTCTCGCCGCCTGCGCGGGAATCGGGCTGCCGCAATCCGTCGCCGCCGGCATGATCATGATCGGACCGCGCTTCGGCGGCGCGGTAACCGACGCGGCCGTCTACATGGATTACGGCCTGAGGAACTACCCAAACGACATTCCCGGTTTCCTGGCATATATGAAAAAGGAAGTGGGGCCGGTGCCGGGCATCGGTCACCGTGTGAAAAGCCTCAAGAATCCCGACAAGCGGGTGCAGGAGATTATCCGGTTCGTGCGCGAGAACAACATCACCTCGCCGCGTCTGGATTATGCATTGAAGGTGCAAGCCATCACAACCACGAAAAAGGACAACCTGATCCTCAACGTGGACGGCACGATAGGTTGCGTGCTGCTCGATATGGGCTACCCGGTCGAATCGCTGAACGGCTTCTTCATGCTGGCGCGCACCATCGGCATGATCGGCCACTGGATAGACCAGAAGCGCAATCAGGGACGTCTCATCCGGATGTACAACTACCTTATCAACTGGGCGGTCACTCCCCGGCGACCGGTGCCGAAGCTGCCGAAAAAATAAGCGGCGATTTCAGCCAACCAAGGGCGGGTGGAGTCATCCACCCGCCCTTTTTTATTTTTCTTCTGACCATAAACACGTTCATCCGCGATTTCGGGAAAGATGACCTGGCCTTTGCCGTACAGGGGTCAATTGAGACCAAAATGCCCCGTCGAGAGGGGCATTTGCGCCCCATTTAATACAGGATAATGCTTGGTTTGGAATATTGCATTGTTTATAAAGGCATTATCTGCAAGGTGTTATGGCACGGATTTCGCTCTATCTAAGGGTATGGAAAAAATGAATAAAGCTCTGCTGGCAAAGAAGACCAAGGAAGAACTGACCCGGCTTGGCAAGGTTTACAGCCTCGCCCTTAAAGCCACGCTTTCCAAGGACGAGATGATTGCCACGATCCTGAAAGCGGAAAAAGCTTCGATTGCCGCCAATGGAACCGCTAAGAAAACTGGGGGCGCCGCGAAAAACGGCGGTAAAACCTCCACCGGAAAAAAGACGGTTGCCGCCGCTAAAGCGGCTCCCGCATTAAAAAAGGCGGTGGCCAAAGTAACGGCCGCCCCGAAAGCCGCCGCCATGGGAAGTAAATCAGTTGCCACAAACGCGGCAAGATCTGTATCCCCCCCCTCTCCCAAAGCAGGTCTTGCCGCTCTTTCTTCCCGTTCTGCCGTCAAATCCAGCCCTTCACCCGCAACAATGTATATCGCGGGGGAAGAAGAAGTGGTGGAACAGAGCAAATATCATGTCGCCCAGATGCAGGAACGCCTTGAAAAGGCCACCATCCCGGATCGCTACGAAGACAACCGGATTGTGCTGCTGGCGCGCGATCCCTATTGGGGACACGTTTTCTGGGATCTGCACCCGAATCTGCCGGCGGAAACCGCAAGCCGCCACGGGACCAACTTGGGCGAGTGCGGCTTCACCCTGCGGATATACGACGTTACCGACATCACCTTTAACGGCGGCAACGCCCACAAGCATTTTGACATCGGCGTACACGAACTAAAAAACAGCTGGTACGTAAACGTACCGGAAGAAGACCGCGCGTGGATTGCCGAGATCGGCCTGAAAAACCGCAAAGGGGACTTTTTCATGATGGCCCGCTCGAATGTCATCATGATGGGTCGCGGCTCCGTTTCCAACCGGACGGACGAGGAATGGATGATCGCCGATGAGGACTTCTGGAAGATGTACGCACTAAGCGGCGGCTTCCAGGCCCGTGGCTCCTCCATGAGCGTCGACATGCAGGAACAGATGCGCCAGCGCCTTTCCGGCGAAACCAGCTCCGGCGCGATAAGCAGCTTTGCCGGTTCGCCGACGCGCCCCAAGCTGAAACAGGATCAATTCTGGTTCCGCCTCGACTGCGAACTGATCGTCTACGGAGCGACAGAGCCGGACGCCAATGTAACGCTGGCGGGGCAACACATGCAGCTCCGGCCGGATGGCACTTTCACCGCCCGGTTCGCGCTGCCGGACGGCATACAGATAATCGAGGCCAAAGCGGTCTCGGCCAACAGAAAATTTGAAAAAACCATCACCCCCACGGTTTCCCGCGGCACCACGGTACTGCAAAACCGCCCGGAGCTTAAAGAGGAAACTGAAGAATGAGCGCCCCAAAAGGATACTTGTCACTGATCCTCCACGCGCACCTCCCCTATGTGCGCCACCCGGAATACGACGACTTTCTGGAAGAGGACTGGCTGTTTGAAGCGATCACCGAAACCTACGTCCCGCTAATCGAGGTATTCGACGGGCTGGTTCGTGACGGCGTACACTTCCGCATCACCATGTCGATGAGCCCTTCGCTGATATCGATGCTCACCGATCCGTTGCTGCAGGATCGCTATTTACGGTACCTGAACAAGCTGATAGAGCTTGCCAACAAGGAGATCGAGCGGACCCGGTTCGAGCCGCAGTTCAACGACCTGGCAAAGATGTACCACTGGAAACTGACCAAAACGCGGGAGCTTTTCGTCCAGCGCTACAGCCGCAATCTGGTGACCGCCTTCAAGGAATTCCAGGACAAAGGCGTGCTGGAAATTATCACGGTGGGGGCCACCCACGGCTTCCTGCCGCTGATGCAAAGCGTGCCGAACGCCGTCCGCGCCCAGATACGGGTGGCGGCGCTACACTACGAAAAACATTTCGGCCGCCGGCCGCGTGGCATCTGGCTACCGGAATGCGCCTACCACCCGGGCGTGGAAAACCTCCTGAAAGAGGAAGGCATCCGCTGGTTTGTGGTGGATACCCACGGCGTGCTGCATGCCGCGCCGAGGCCGAAATACGGCGTCTACGCGCCGATCTACACCCCTGCGGGCGTGGCCGCCTTCGCGCGCGACGTGGAGAGCAGCAAACAGGTCTGGAGCTCCGTTGAAGGGTATCCCGGCGATTACGATTACCGCGAATTTTACCGCGACGTGGGATACGATCTCGATTTCGAGTACGTGCGCCCTTACATCCAGCCAAACGGCTTGCGGAAAATGACCGGCCTTAAGTATTACAAAATCACCGGCACAAGCAACCACAAGGAGCCGTACAACCAATACACAGCCCTTGAAAAGGCGGCATCGCACGCGGGGAACTTCATGTACAACCGCGAGAAGCAGATCGAACACCTCCACGGCGTGATGGGGGGCAAGCCGCCCATCATCGTTGCTCCGTACGACGCGGAGCTGTACGGCCACTGGTGGTACGAAGGGCCGGAATGGATAAACTTCCTGCTGCGGAAAATCAATTACGATCAGAACGTTTTCAAGACCATTACGCCATCGGAATACTTACAGGAATTCCCGCGCAACCAGGTCTGCCAGCCGCCGATGTGTTCGTGGGGCTACAAAGGCTATAACGAGGTTTGGCTGGAAGGTAGCAACGACTGGGTTTACCCGCACCTTATCCGGGCGGCCGAACGGATGGTAACCTTGGCGCGGCAACACCGGAACACGGCCAACGGCAAGGAACGGTTGTTGAACCAGGCGGCCCGCGAGCTGCTGTTGGCGCAAGCGTCCGACTGGGCCTTCATCATGAAAACCGGCACGATGGTCGAATACGCCGTGAAACGCACCAACGACCACGTCTCGCGCTTCAACCGGCTGGCAGACCAGGCGGACAACGGTCAGGTCGATTACGAATGGCTTGAGCGGATTGAATCGCTGGACAACATCTTTCCGGAGATCGACTTCCGGGTATACGCTTAACAAAAATCCCAAACCAAATCCCGCCGGGTTCTCCGGCGCGGATTGTCTCTCTCCCCCTCCGGCTGGCGCTCCCCCGCCAGCCGGAGACCTTTTTTTAAGAGATGCCGCGCTCTGAAATCCATATGATCACCCGCTTCCCCAATATCCCGGAACCCCGTAAATAATTGTCAGTTACCCTTGAGTTCAACGGGAGAGTATGGTAATTTAACGCATAGTTAATAAACACCCGTAAGCCTTTGGTAACGGGAATGGTTGGAAAAAACGCTCAAACTGGTGGAATAATCGTGATTGACCTCGTCTTTATCGTGATGTCGGTTACGATGCTCACTTTTTCCCGGCGTTTGGCGCAACCGCTCCCAGGTATCAGGGTACAAAAGGTTTGCGGCGGTAAACAGACTTATTCTCAGACGGTTATCCAGACTTTTTTCCGTGCCGTGTCGGCCTTATTTGCCACGCCGATGACGCCAGGTATTCCGGCTCGCGCCCTTAATGCCACGGAGGCCGCCACACGCCGCCTCCTTGCCCAGCCGGGGCTGCAACCGATCATGCGTGATACAAGCTCAACCGCATGGATTCCCTTGCAGCCGCTTTCCACCCGATAACCGCCCGCTGAATGTCTGTTCCTTCCGCCGCATGAAAGGTGCGCCCCTTTTTGGCGTTTTTGGGAAGGAATGAGGAACGGTATGAACGAATTCATTATTTACGCGATTATCGGTGCCGCCGGCATCGGTATCGGCGTCGGCATCAGCATGCTGATTGAGCGGAACAAGGCCACCGATGCCAAACAAAAGGTCGACTCAATCCTCAATAACGCCCGCAAAGAGGCGGTCGGCATCGTGCGGGACGCGAAGCTGGAATCCAAGGATCTCATCCTCAAGGCCCGCAACGAATTCGACCGCGAAGTGCGCGAGGCCAAAAAAGACCGCGAACAGGCCGACCGCCGCCTTCAGCAACGCCAGAGCCAACTGGACAAGAAAATGGATCAGGTGGAACAACGCGAAAGGGAATTGGAAAAGCAGGATCAGGATCTCAAGCGCCAGATGGACAAATCGCGCGAGGCCGAAGGCCGCTACGAATCGCTGCTGCAGGATCAGATACGAAAACTGGAACACATCGCCGCCATGACGCAGGAGGAGGCCAAGGCCGACCTCAAGGAACGCCTGCTGCAAACCACCCGCAACGAGTGCGGCATCTTGATGAAAAAAATCGAGGAAGAGGCCATCGCCGAAGCCAACAAAAAAGCCCAGCGGATTATCAGTATCGCCATCCAGCGTTGCGCCGCCGACACCGTGGCGGAATCGACTGTTTCCGTGGTCTCGCTGCAAGGTGACGAGATGAAAGGGCGCATTATCGGCCGCGAAGGACGCAACATCAAGGCGCTTGAACAGGCCACCGGCGTCGACCTTATCATCGACGACACGCCGGAAGCGGTCATCCTCTCCAGCTTCGACCCGATCAAGCGCGAAGTGGCGCGTCTTTCGCTGGAACGGCTCATCGCCGACGGACGCATCCACCCCGCCCGCATCGAGGACGTGGTCAACAAGGTGCGCAAAGACCTGGACAAGGTCATCGTGGAAGCGGGCGAAAAAGCGGTCATGGAAGTGGGGGCCGATCTGGTACACCCCGAGCTTATCAAGCTGCTGGGACGCCTCAAGTACCGCACCTCCTACTCCCAGAACGTGCTGCTCCACTCGGTGGAAGTGGCGTTCCTCGCCGGCATGATGGCGGTGGAACTGGGCCTCGACCCGAAGATCGCCAAGCGCTGCGGCCTGTTGCACGACATCGGCAAAGCGGCCACCCACGAGATCGAAGGCTCCCACGCCGCCATCGGCGCGGATTTCGCGCGGCGCTACAATGAAAAACCGATCGTGGTGAACGCCATCGGCAGCCATCACGAGGATATCGAGGCCGAAACCGTCATTGCCACCCTCGTGGCTGCGGCGGACAGTCTTTCGGCATCGCGCCCCGGGGCGCGCACCGAAATGCTGGAGGCCTATGTGAAGCGCCTGCAACAGCTTGAGGAAATCGCCAACTCCTTCAAGGGCGTGGAAAAAACATTCGCCATACAGGCCGGCCGCGAAATACGCGTCACCGTGGTGCCCGAAACCATCGGCGACGGCGCAACCTTTCTGCTGGCAAAAGACATCGCCAAGAAAATCGAGACCGAGATGTCCTATCCCGGTGAAATAAAAGTGACCGTCATACGCGAAACACGCGTGACCGAAATAGCAAAATAACCAACAACAGGCGGCATGGACAGAGCATGAAAGTTCTTTTTATCGGCGACATCATAGGCAGGATCGGAAGGGAGGCGGTGAAAAACCTCCTTCCCAAGACCATCGACTTTTACAAGATCGACTTTGTTATCGCCAACGGTGAAAATCTCGCCGGTGGTTTCGGCCTCACCAAAGAAACCGCGCAGGAGATGTTTGACGCCGGCGTTGACGTGCTCACCACCGGTAACCACGTCTGGGATAAAAAGGTTGCCCTGAAACTGCTGGAGGAGGACAAACGCATCCTCCGTCCCGCCAACTATCCCCCCGGCCAAGTGCCGGGACGCGGCGCGGGCGTGTACACCAAGAACGGCATCGCCATCGGCGTGATCAACCTCATCGGGCGCGTTTTTATGGACTTTTACGACGACCCGTTCCGCGGCGCCGACGAACAACTCCAAAGCGTGCGGAGCGAAACCAACATCATTTTTATCGATTTTCACGCCGAAGCAAGCAGTGAAAAACAGGCGATAGGCTACTATCTGGACGGCCGCGTAACCGCCGTGCTGGGAACCCACACCCACGTGCCGACCGCCGACGAACGTGTTTTGACCGGCCAGACCGCTTACATCACCGACGTCGGCATGGCCGGCCCCATCGACTCGGTCATCGGCCTGAACAAACACGAAGCGTTGCAACGGTTCCATACCCGCATTCCCCACCGCTTCATGGAGGTGCCGAAGGGCGAAGCGATCATGAACGCCGTTGTCGTGGAACTGGACCCGAAAACCGGTCACGCGAAATCAATCACCCGCGTCACCTCGAAATACACCGTGAAGGACGAAGCGCCGCCGCAACACCATCACCATCAGCAAACTCCGCGCCGCTAGACGCGCGCTACTCCGCCCGGGCGGTCATTATTAACAGCGCCTTTTGCGTTGTGCCGTCCGGCATAAAAACCGTTAGAAACCGCGCCCCGAAACTTTCAGCGTCATTCTGGTTTCCACCCAGCACCAGCGCCTTTCCCGGCTCCAACACCGCCAGCGTGTGCGCCCGGGAAAAAGGGATGTCGCTCCCGCCATCCAGCCGGATCACCGTGGGGGTGAGCGTTACCGCCACCCCGCCAGTATCAGTCACGGCGCAGGTGACGGTGATGGCCGTGCCGATATCGCGGTATTGGGCTTGCGGGGCGATGTACCCTTCCGCAATGCCGTAGCGGAACAGAAACGCGGCATCGGTCACCCGATCTGATATCACTATTCTGCCCGGCGCGCCGGCATCGATCAGCAAATCCTGCCGCCCGAATGTAGGCAGACCTTTCCCGGCTCCCAACGGGGTGCTCTCCACGCCAAAGAATAGGTCAAGCCCATCTTTGAGATGCCCCTGCCCCCAATCCGCAGTGCTGAAAAACCACCGAACCGAATCGTCACCCCGGGCACGCGGCAGCAACGCGGCGGTTATCCGCACCCGGCGGGGCCGGACATCGAGTTTTTTCAGTTCCGCGCGCACGGCATCAAGATTCACCTGCCAATCGCGCACGATGAGCGAATTGGTTTTTTTATCAACAACCATTCTGCCCTTCTCCGAAAGGAGCTTTGAAAGCTGTTCCACCAGCGTATCCGCGTCGCTATAAAACACCGTCAACACATCCACGGACATTTCGGCCCGCGCCATGCCCGCGCCGAATGCCGTTATCAAAAACAACGCGGCGAGCATCCGGCGCATGGCGTTCAACCGAGAAAGAAGTAGCGGAGTAAAAATGCCGCCGCCAACAGATGAATTATTGGGTGCGTCTTCGGCAGCCGCCCGATGCCGAGGTGCAGCACGCTGTAGGCGATGAGGCCGAACGCCAGCCCCTCGGTGATGGAGAAGGTGAACGGCATCGCGACCATCGTAAGAAAGGCCGGTATCGCCTCGGCTGGATTTTCCCATTCCACCTGCGCCGCCAGCGGCACCATGAAGGAACCAACCACAATCATGGCGGGCGCGATGATCGGGTAAAGAAAAACGCCGGGGGCGGTTTCGTATCCGCCGCCGATCATCCGCGCCAGCGGATAGATGAAGAGCGCCAGCAGGAACATGCCGCCCGTCACCACCGCGCTGAGGCCGGTGCGCCCCCCTTCCGCCACGCCGGTGGAGCTTTCGATATAACTGGTCACCGTGCTGGTTCCCAGCAGCGAACCGGCGATTGTCGCCGCCGCATCGGATAGCAATGCCTGCCGCGCCTTGGGGATTTCGCCGTCTTTCACCAGCTGCGCCTCGTGCGCCATCGCGGTGATGGTGCCGATGCTGTCAAACAAAACCATCACGGTAAAAGTGAAAACCGCCACGCCGATATGCCGCTGACTCAGCGCCCCCGTCAAGTCGAGCTGCATCAGCGTGGGCATGATCGATGGCGGCATGGCGGCCACCCCATGCCACTGGGTATACCCGGCCAACAGAGACCACACGGCGGCGAAACCAACGCCGATCAGAATAGCGCCCCGCACCCGCATCGCCATGAAGAGCGCGATGACCAACACGCTGGCAAGAACCATCGGGGCGGGGCCGTGACTGATGTGTCCCAGCTTTATCATAGTGCCGGGACTGGCGACCACCACGCCGCCCCACTCAAATCCGATCAACGCGATGAACAGGCCGATACCCGCGCCGATGGCGTATCGAAGCGATGCCGGTATCGCCCGCATCACCCGGTCGCGCATCCCGCCCAGCGTGAAGAGCACGAATATCACGCCCGAAAGAAACACCGTCCCCAGTCCCTCTTGCCAGGTAAAGCCATAGCCCCCCATCGCCACCCCGCCGCAAACAGTGAACGCAAAGAAAAAATTCTGCCCCATGCCGGGCGCCTGCGCTATCGGAAGATTCGCCAGCAGCCCCATCAGGATGGAGCCGAACGCGGCGGAAAGACAGGTGGCAGTGAGCACCGCGCCGAAATCCATCCCGGCCGCGCCCAGCACGGCGGGTTGAACGAAAATCACATACGACATTGTGGCGAAAGTCGTCAGCCCCGCCAGCATCTCGGTGGAGATGCTGCTCCCCCGTTCTTTTATCTTAAAAAATCGTTCGAGCATATGGGGTTGATTATACCCTGCCTTTCCACCGCCGACAGGTTACGCCCGCATCCCCTTCCCGGCCCAGGCAGGTACGATCAATCCTCTCGCACGGGAGCGGCGGAAACAATTTTTCAATCCGCCGCGGAAATACCCTTTAAGGGCACAATCGGCCCGCAGGGCCGACCATTTTGGACAAACGGGTAAAGCCTTGCGGCATGATGTCCCCACCGAAAAAACGGGGGAAGATTAGCCGTCTGTATCCGTAGTATTTTTTAGCTTTTCAACATGGGGAAAGGGGAAATGAACAATCACCCGCTCCCGAACCTCATCGAGCCATACGGTGATCGTTTCTGAACCGCTGAGGCAGACGATGCTGAACGTTTTACGGTAGACATCGTTGATTCCGCAAAATCCCAGGATGCAATTTTTCCACAAAGTTTCCAGTGGATCTTTAAATACTTCAATCTCCCGGCTTGTGGCAGTGTTGCTGGTATTGAAAACAATCGCGGAACGTTCTTTGAGAAGGCCGATGGGAACGCCGCCGCCATTGTCATCAGAAGCAAATTGGTATGCCAAGCCGGGCCGTAACACTCTGTCGATCCATCCTTTCAAAATGGCTGGCGGCTGCCCCCACCAGTTCGGATGTACAAATATGTAACCGTTTGCGCTTTCCGCTTCCGTGCAATGCTGACATACCAACGGATCCTTCGGTTCCTCTCCTTGTATTTCCTGGTGGGTGATTACCGGGTCAAAACGCTCGGCGTAGAGATCATGAAATATTACCTCATGTCCAAGTTTAATAAGTGAGTCAATGGCAACGGCGGCAATCGAATGGTTAAGACTGCCCGCTTTTGGGTGGGCCAAAATTACAAGCACCTTCATAATAAAATAATCTTGTCGGGGCGTATTGCCTCGGCAATTTTCCGCGTTACTTTTTCAACCAGCGCATCCATACCCCAAACTATAGGGAATAAGGGGCTTTAAGGCAAGGAACAGCGAAATCGAAATATTTCATGGAATAATAAGTCAAAAAGTCATGCCTGCCCCTTCTTCAGCAAGACCCCGGTTTCTACGCCAACCCTAGCCTCACCCCAACGCCAGCGGAGAACCATGACACTTCCTCAACCAAGGAAAGAGCTTACGATAGAGCGAACCCCATGCCCTTGAGCATCCAGCGTGTAGTCGCCTTTTCTAACGATTCGCCGCGGCCCTTAAATCCTCGTAAATTTCCAAAGGGCTTAAAGCCACCACTATGATTAACAAAATCATTGAATTCTTCGGCGTACTCTATTAAACATACTACGGCTTTGCGATATTCAGCGTCGCTAACACTTTTGCCATGAAGAGCTTTATCCCTTATCTCTTCCGCATCCTTCAACTTGTGCCTTATTTTAGAATCAATTTCCTTTCCAAAAACTGTTACGAAAAATTTCTGGAAATCTGGCCTTGTCATATGCTGTTTTTGAATCGCTTCCCATGTCAAAGAAGACTCACCCCAATGAAGTTTAACTATCCCACAATAAATCGTGGAGTGTTGAGCCATTTCTATTCGCGAAAACAGATAGCTCAAACATACATCCCAAGGGAACCCTTTTGCCAATTTGGGAAAATGCTCAAAGTATTCCTGGATTTCTACAGGTGCGGCGGAATAACGATTGAGCACACCTTTCCATGAAGCGGGAACGATCATAAAAGCCTCCATTTATCATTTAAATTTACCTGCTTCATAATTTACTGGATAGTATATGACGTACTATCATAATAAAGCAATATTACTCAAAATCGCAGTACCAATACTCAGGATTGTCTACCAAGAGGAGTTGGCCCGGACCGATGTACACATTAAAATATGCACCCATCCAGGGAGCGGGGGGGGGGGGCAGGTCTTGCTTTGTAGCATTTGGCGGCGACAGAAGAGAAAGAAAGCTTGGACAATATGTCTGGATGCCCGCCTGCGCGGGCATGACATACGATCAGGGATTGAGCCAGGAGAGGGAGTCTTGGAGGCCCTTTAAACGGCGCTGGGCTTCTTCGTAAGCGGCCTTGTCTTTTTCCACCACCTCTTCCGGCGCGTTCTTCATGAAGTTCTCGTCGCCGAACTTTTTGTCGAACATCGCAATCTCTTTTTGCACCTTCGCCAGTTCGCGCTGTATGCGGCCTATCTCCTTGTCGAAATCTATGATGCCAGTGAGCGGCACGTATATCTCCGCGCCAGCCAGAACGCCGGTGGCGCTTTGCGGCGGGCGGGCGGCGGCGGTATCGAAGGTGATGCCAGCCGCTTTGGTGAGACTCAGGAACGATTGCTCGTGCGCCTTCGCCTTCGCTTCGGTTTCGGCGGTGCGGCATTTCACTATTGCGCGGAGTTCCACGCTGAACGGTATCTGGAGTTCGGCGCGGATGGCCCGCACGCAGGAGACGAGCGCCATAACCAACTCCATCTCCGCTTCAGCCGCCACGTCGATGCGCGCGGCATCCGGCTTCGGGTACGGGGCGATCATCACCGACTCGCCGTGATTGGGGAGCTTTTGGTAAATCTCTTCCGTGACGAACGGCATTATCGGATGCAATAGCCGGAGCATGTTATCCAGCACGTGGGTCAGCACCGCGACGGCGGCCTTGTCGCCCGCCACGAGGCGCGGTTTGGTCAGCTCGATGTACCAATCGCAAAACTCGCCCCAGGTGAAGCGGTAGAGCGCGTTGGCAAGATCGTTAAACCGGTATTGCTCCAGCGCGTCGTCGGCCTCGGCGATGGTTTTTTGCAAGCGGCTCAAAATCCAGCGGTCGGCCACTTCCAGCTTCATCTTCGAGAGATCCGCCTTGCCGTCGTAATCGCCGCTGTTCATCAGCACGAAGCGGCTGGCGTTCCAGAGCTTGTTCACGAAATTGCGGTATCCTTCGATCCGCTTTTCGCTCATCCGCGCGTCGCGTCCCTGCGTTTCGTTGGCGCAGATGGTGAAACGGAGCGCGTCGGTGCCGTACTGCATCATCAGTTGCAGCGGGTCGACCACATTCCCCTTGCTCTTGCTCATCTTCTTCCCCTCGGCATCGCGGACAAGGGCGTGGATATAAACCGTGCCGAACGGCGGCTTGCCGGTGAATTTTATCCCCATCATTATCATGCGGGCCACCCAGAAGAAGATGATATCAAGCCCGGTCACCAGCACGCTGGTGGGATAAAAGGTTTTCATCGCTTCGGTGTTATCCGGCCAGCCGAGAGTGGAAAAGGGCCAGAGGCCCGATGAGAACCAGGTATCGAGCACGTCGGTTTCCTGCTTCAGCGTGACGCCGCCGCATTCGGCGCATTTGACCACGTCCTCGCGCGACACGTTCACATGGCCGCAGTCCTCGCAATACCACGCGGGGATGCGGTGCCCCCACCATATCTGGCGGCTGATGCACCAGTCGCGGATGTTGTTCATCCACTCGAAGTAGGTGTTCTCCCACGATTGCGGAACAAACTTGATGTCGCCGTTTTTCACCGCCGCAATCGCCGTTTCGGCCAGCGGCGCGGTCTTGACGAACCACTGCATAGAGAGGTTCGGTTCCACCACTGTTTTGCAGCGATAGCACTCGCCCACCGCGTTCTTGTGCGCCCGCGTTTCCACGAGGAACCCTTGCTCTTTGAGGTCATCCACAACCGCCTTGCGGCATTCCTCGCGCGACATCCCCACATATTTTTCGGGGCAGTTCTGCATCCGCGCGTCGCGGCCTATCACCACCACGGACGGAAGGTTGTGCCGCTTGCCGATCTCGAAGTCGTTTGGATCGTGCGCCGGGGTGATCTTGAGCGCGCCGGTGCCGAAATCCGCCGTCACATAGCTGTCGCCGATGACCGGAATCTCGCGCCCCACCAGCGGCAAAATGACGGTCTTGCCGATAAACTGTTTATAGCGTTCGTCTTCGGGATTCACCGCGATGGCGGTATCCCCCAGCATCGTTTCGGGGCGGGTGGTGGCGATGGTGAGCGTGCCGCCGCCGTCCGCGAGCTTGTAATTGATGTGATAAAATTGGCTGTTCCGCTCGGCGTATTCCACTTCGAGGTCGGAAAGCGCGGTGTGGCAACGCGGGCACCAGTTGGTGATGTAGTTGCTGCGGTAGATCAGCCCCTCTTCGTAGAGGCGGACGAACACTTCGCGCACCGCGCGGGACAATCCCTCGTCCATCGTGAATCGCTGGCGATCCCAGTCGCAGGAGGCGCCCAGTTCCTGAAGCTGGTTGATGATCTTGTGGCCGTACTCTTCTTTCCATTGCCAGACCCGCTCGATGAATTTCTCACGGCCCAGTTGGTGGCGGTCGAGTCCTTCCTTCTTGAGTTCGCGTTCCACCACGTTTTGGGTGGCGATGCCGGCGTGGTCGGTGCCGGGCATCCAGAGGGTGTTGAAGCCGCTCATCCGTTTGTGGCGGATGAGAATGTCCTGCAAGGTGTTGTCCAGCGCGTGCCCCACATGGAGCGAGCCGGTGACGTTTGGCGGCGGAATGACGATGCAGAAGGAAGGGCGCGTGTCGCCGTCCTTCGCCTTGAAATAGCCTTTTTCCATCCAGTAGGCGTACCAGCGTTTGCTCACTTCCGCCGGTTCGTACCGCGTGCTCAATTCTTCCATGTCTTCCCACCTCAATAAATGCAAAAAGGCCGCCCCGAACAGGGGCGGCCCGTAATGGCGGTATTATATAGCGATTCCCCGCGTTAACGGCGGTGATTAGTTTATCTCGCCTTTCTTGATCCGTTCAATGGCGATTTTTATCATGTGCTGGGCGATGCGGGGGGTGATCTGCACGGTGATCTTGTCGATGATCGCCAGCATCCGCGGCATCGCCTTCTGGAATCCGGCAGCCATCACCCTGCCGATCTCCTCGCGGAAGACCTTTTCCATCTGGGTGTCGAGCGATTCTTTAAAGCGGGCATCGATGGCGCTGCGCATTTCCTCGCGGAAAACTTCCTCGGCCCGCGCGGCAATAAATTCATCCACCGCGCGCCCCACCGTTTCGCGGAACAGCTCTTCCAGCCGTTCCGGCGGCAGACCGCTGGTTTCCGCGGCAATGATACGCGGAGCGGATGTTTCCACCTCGCGCCGCACCGCTTCTTCCAACTCCCGCTTGGGGGCGTTCCAAATGGCATCGCCGCCATCATCGTTCTCAGCGTCCAATCCGGCGTCGGATCCCGCCGACGCCCGGTCAAGCTCTTCCCGCGATTTGTCCCACAGATTCATTTTAGGCGCCCGCGCCGCGGACTTCACCGGCGCCGGTTTATCGGGCACGGGGGCCGCCGCCCGGTCCAGCGAAGCGATGGCGTCTTCCAGCGCATCTTCCCCGCGTTGGATTTCTTCCTTCGGCTCGGCGGGGGAAGTCCCGGATACGTTCAGCACATCATCCAAAATGCGCGCGGTATCATGATGTCCGCTTTCCCGCGCGGGAGGCAGCTCTTCGCCGCCGGCTTCCGCCACCGCGTCGCCACCGTCATCAACGTATATTCCCAAATCGTCCACGGTCGTTGGAAGGGTTTCTTCCACTGCTTCACTTGCGATCGCCGCATCCACCTCATCGGTAGTGGGCAGCACGTCATCCAAAGAGACTCTCCCTTTCCGGGGGAATGCCCCAGCCTCGGCGGCCGGCTCGTCAGCCGCGTCCACTTTTTCAGCTTCGTCTTCCTCCAGTATTTCTCCCTCTATCTCTTCATCAAGTTCATCCAAATCTTCCGCCAGATCGTCGATGTCTTCGTCCACCACTTCCAATTCCTCGCCGGAATCCGGCGAATCGGCCGGTACCTTTGGAGCCCGGGCGGTCAATTGAATCACCGCCGGCTCGAACATTTCATCTTCATCTTCCGCCTCAAAGGCCGCAACTGGCGCTGAAGCGGTTTTACTTTTTCCTCTCCCCGCTTTTTGGCCCCCTCCTCCGGCGGAACCGGAATATTTTTTAATAAGCTCTATGAATTCGCCGCTTTTAAAAGGCTTGGTGATATGCCCCACGGCGCCGGCGGCGGTCCCGCGCGCGGGGTCGTAGTTCTCCAATTCGCCGGAAATGAGAATCACCGGTATCCCGGCGGTCTCAGGAATTTCTTTCAGCTTTTCACAAAGCTGAAAACCGTCCAGTCCCGGCATATAAACATCGGCGATCACGACGTCGGGCAGCTCTGTCCGGGCGACGGAAAATGCCTTGTCGCCGTCGCTGGCAAACAGAAGGTCAACGCTTTCGTTTTCCAGCGTAAGCTGTATCACCTTCTGCATGGTGACGGAATCATCGGCAAATAGAAGCTTAATACTCAAAAACACCCCCGGCAGGATTTATCGGTAGAAGCATCACTGAACTTAACCGTATTCATCATGTTTTTGCCGATTTTCGGCGATAACCCCCGCCATCAACGCGTTGAAGCGTCAAGCATTGCTTGCGGTATCTTATCCAGGTGCAGCACCTGATCCACCGCCCCCAGCTTGATGGCCTCCTTGGGCATGCCAAAAACCACGCATGAGGCTTCGTCCTGGGCAATATTGTAGGCGCCGGCCTTTTTCATCTCCAGCATGCCGGTACTGCCATCGTTCCCCATGCCGGTGAGCATCACGCCGACGGCGTTGGCCCCGGCGAATTTGGCGACCGACTGGAACAGAACCTCAACAGACGGGCGATGGCGCATTACCTGCGGCCCGTCTTTTATTTCCACATAGTACTTCGCACCGGAGCGGCGGAAAATCATTTGCTTGTTGCCAGGGGCTATCAGCGCGCGGCCGGGAAATACGGCATCGCCATCCGCGGCCTCCTTGACCTGTATCTGGCAGAGACCGTTCAGCCGCTCGGAAAACGCCGCAGTGAACCCTTCTGGCATATGCTGCACGATGACCATGCCGGGGGTGGACGTGGGAAGCCTCACCAGCACCTCTTTGAGAGCTTCGGTGCCGCCGGTGGAAGAACCGATGGCGATGATTTTGTCAGTGGTTTTCAACATTGATGTGGACGATTTGATGACCGTGGTATCAAGCTTCCGGGTGATTTGCGCGGCGTAAATGCTCATCTTGGCCTTCGCGGCGGCCTTCACCTTGTCCACCACTTCCTGCTGGATTTCGCGCACCCCCACGCGCTGGTCGATAGGGGGTTTGGCAACGATCTCCACCGCTCCGGCTTCCAGCGCCGCGAGCGTGGTATCCGCGCCTTTCTGGGTCATGGCGCTCACCATGACCACCGGCATCGGTTTCGCCGCCATCAACTTGCGCAGGAAGGTAATGCCGTCCATGCGGGGCATTTCCACATCCAGCGTTATCACGTCCGGCTTGAGCTGCATTATTTTTTCACGCGCCACATACGGATCGGGCGCAGTGCCGACCACCTCGATTTCCGGGTCGCTGGAAAGCGCCTCGGAGAGGATATTACGCACGACCGCCGAATCGTCGACGATAAGCACTCTTATCTTGCCATTTGCCATTTTGCCGCCTTTTAGTAGTACTTTTCTTTAACGTCGCAAAACTTGCCGGTATTAAGCAGCAGTATAGAGTGTTTATCCGCCTTGCCGATCCGGTCGATAAAAGCTCCCCCCATGGCGCCAAGCGCCGTTTCCGCGGGAACCATCATATTCTCTTCGAACGTAAGGATGTCCTTTACGCTATCGACAAGCACGCCGGTCACCATCCCTTCATTTTCCAAAATGATGATGTTTTCGGCTTTATCCCCGGTGCCGGCGAAACCGAGCTTGCGCTTGGCGTCAACCACCGGGATTACCATCCCCCGCAAATTCATGATACCGGCTACGAAGTTCTTTGTATTCGGCACATGGGTTATATTCCGCCGAAGAATGATTTCACGCACCGACGTAATGACGAAACCGTACTCTTCGCGCCCCAGGGTAAAGGTAAGGTACGAACAACGGCCCCCGCTTGGCTTGCCGCGATGCCCATCAGCCGCGGCACCGTCGTGCGCGCCGCCCTGTTGCTCTTCCTCGTGATGCTCATCATCCTGATCCTGCGCGGCTGGCCGCTCTTCGTTTTTGCGCGCTGCCGCAGGTTCACCGGATCCGCCCCGCGCTTTTTCAACCAACCCCTTGATCTTATCCAGATCCTCAAAGAGCTTGTCCTTCACCTGCTGTTCCACCGCGCCACCGCTCTCCCGTATGTCGGACAGCTTAGATTCCATGTCCGTGGCGATGGCGTGGATCTCCGTAAGCCCCACGAGACCGGCGTTCCCCTTCAAGCTGTGGGCGGTCCGGAAAAGCTCGTTGATAACCTCCTTGTTCGCGCTGTCTTTTTCCAACGCGATCAGGGATTGCTCGAAAACCTCGGTATGGGTGTCGGTTTCACTGAAGAAGGCCGCCAAGGCCGCTGGTGATGCCATAAATCAAACCTCCAGTAATCCTTCAACGTTGATCACAAGCCCGATGGAGCCATCACCCAGGATCGCCCCGCCGCGTATGCTCCGCACCTTGCGAAAAGGACGGCCCAAATCCTTGAGTACCACATTTTGCTGCTCCACGATAGCGTCCGCCATAAGACAGCACCGCCTTCCCCCTTTTTCAATGAGAATGCCCACCGAATCGGTTACGTCGGTGACTTTGGTTTGTATCCTGTAATTCTTGTACAACCGCACCAAGGGATACAGGTCGCCGCGGATGTTCACCATTTCCCGCGCGTCCTTTACGGTGAACACCTCTTCCCGCCGCGGGCGGATCGATTCCTTGACGTCCTCCACCGGCAGAATGAAACGCGACTCTCCCACCATCACGACAAGGCCGTTGATGGTAACCAGCGTGGTGGTCATGGGAAGTGAAATGTTAAATGTGGTGCCGAATCCTTCCACCGATTCGATCACGATTTTCCCTTTCACGTCGGTCAGCGCGCTCTTCACCACATCCATCCCAACGCCGCGCCCCGATATATCGGTGATTTTTTCGGCGGTGGAAAATCCGGGGGCGAAAATGAAATCGAACACGTCGCGGTCGGCAAGCTGATCCCCCGCCTGCTGGGAGATCAATCCGCGGCTGACCGCCTTTTGGAGTATCTTCGCGCGCGGCAACCCCGCGCCATCGTCTTTGAGTTTGATCACCAAATTTTCACCGAGGATCTCGGCCGATATTTTCACCGAACCGGTACGCGGTTTGCCCGCCGCTTCGCGCCGGTCAGGCATCTCCACGCCATGATCGATGGCGTTACGCGCCATATGCACTATCGGGCTTTCCAGCTTTTCCAACAAGCTCTTGTCCAGCAGTACGTCATCCCCCACGATTTCCACATTGGCGCTCTTCCCCAACAATGTGGCGGTATCGCGGATGATGCGCGGTACTTTTTGGAACAACCCCTTGATGCTGACCTTGCGGACTTCGGACAAGCCGCGCTGCAACTGGTAGGTAAGCTCGGAGAACGTGATATTGGAATTCTTGAATTCCTTCGAGATGGCGGATGCGCCGGGAATGGCGTCAAGCCGTTTTTCAAGATAATTGAGCGTTTCGGAAATTATGACCAGTTCGCCGATCTGGGCCATGAACTCGTCCACCCGTTCTTCCTCGATGCGCATGGTCTTTTTGGGGGCGGCCTTCCTCGCCGCCTCCTCGGCCTGCTTTTTTTGCGAGTCCATCGCGTCGGTCAACCCCTCCCGCGTGATAATCCCCTGGCGGATAAGCGAATCCCCCAGCTTCTCCCCCTCATGCTTATTCCGCAGCGCCTCGTCAATTTGCACGGCGGATACCTTGCCGCTGGCGAGAAGGATTTCCCCCAGCTTTTCCACCTTGACCGTTTCTTCTTCCCCTTCACCCTCTTCGATGGCTTTCTTGGCCGGCTCTGGCGCGGGGGCCGGCACGGGAGCCCTTTCCTTCATGGTGGCAAGGCCCCCTTCCACGGCCAATTTGCGCGCTTTGCCAAAATAATATTCCAGTGAATCGATCATATCGCTGGTCAACTTGCCCGACTTTTTAAATTCATCCAGCTGGTCGCGCATGAGGTTCAGGCAACCCGCCAGCGTTTCTTCTTCCTTCTCGATCGCGCCGCCACCTATGCGCCCGGCCAACCCCTTGATCCACGTGTCTTCCTCCTCGGTGAGGACGAAGTTCATATCGCCATCCACCACGCGCTGGAACATCGCTTTCAGGTAATCCGTTCCCTTCAGCAAATTATCAATGATAACGGGGGTTACAACGCGAACGCTTTTTCGCAGATCATCAAGAAGATTTTCAAGTATGTGCGCGAAGCTTTTGACGTGATTGAGACCGAAGAAGGCCGAGCTTCCCTTGATGCTATGCACGGGCCGAAAAATGCCGTCGATAATCTTGATGTCGCCAGGACTCTGCTCCAAGGCGACGAATTTTTCATCCAAACCGGCGAGAGACTCGAAAACTTCCGCGAGGTATTCCCTAAATACCTCTGGATCCATCATCTCTTCAGGCATTTATTCCCCATGAACCAGCGGCATAAAATTCTTTATGCCTTTAGTCTGATAAGGCCGTTTAGTACATGCTCCCGCTTTACCGGTCTTGCCGGAATTTCGCCCGCCCCCGCCCGGCTGACAGGTCGTTATGTTATCAATAGTTACATTGCCGTCTGCCATTATAACTGCAATCATCGTATTGTATTCCTTGATTTTCTTAAATGGAAGCTGAATTCCACGCACCCCGGCGGCGGGTGCCGCCCCGGTCAAGCGCCGCCGCGCGCCAGCCCCGATCCTCCGCCCTGCCGTCATTCTATTTTTCGTAAATGGTTGGCTGGATATATTTAAAATGCTGTTGAAGACCGGTCAGACTTTCCGAATGGCCGATGAAAAGGTATCCCCCGGGAGCCAAGTGTTGATAAAACTTGTTTACCAGCGTTTCCTGGGTTGGCTTGTCGAAGTAAATCATCACGTTCCGGCAGAAAATAAAATCAAAATGATGCTTGAACGGAAACTGTGGCGACATCAGGTTGAGCCGTTTGAACGTTATCATTTTCCGCACTTCGGGAATCACCCGTACGCAGGGACGCATGCCGAGGCGCTTCCCCTGTTTGGTGGTCAGTTCGGCGATCTCTTGGACAAAATAGGCGTTTTGCATTGTTTTCGGCACATCCTTCATCCGCTCGCGGTCATACAACCCCTGAGCGGCCCGGCCCAAAACTTCCGTGGAAAGGTCGGTCGCAAGCACCTTTACATCCCAACTCGCCGCCCGCGCACCCAACATCTCCAGCATTGTAAAGACAAGGGTATATGACTCTTCACCGGTAGAACAGCCGGCGCTCCAAATACGCCAAGTCTTAATCCCCGCCCGTTGCTTACGGTCAATCCATTCCGGCAATATTTTTTTAAGAAAGTTGAAGTGATTAACCTCGCGGAAAAAGCTGGTGAGGTTGGTGCTGATGTCATCCAGCAACGGAACAAGCATGTCCCCGGTCCGGTCCGATTTTATATGATCGAAATATTCACGGTATGAACCATATCCTTCCCGTTCCAACCGTGACCGCAAACGGGTGCGCAACAACTCTTTTTTCGAATCGTTGAGGGCAATGCCGCTTTGTTCATAAATGAGACGGCGGAAATGTTCAAAATCGCTATCGGATAGTGTGTCCAGCGTTCCCATGCCATAGCCTTATAATTTTGTTAGAAAAGAAATTATCCGCGTCATTATAGCAGACGAAGGGAGTAATAATGGCGGATTCGGAAGAGCGTTATAAGCCTTCTTTAATAAGCCCCCCGTGAAGCAAAACACATCCCATCCAACGGGATATCTTCACCACACTGTACCCGCGCCCGCCCCAAGAGTGCCGCGGCGGGGGTGGGCGGAAACGACGATGGAGGTACGCTTATGCGTCAACGGCGATTACGGCTTCCAACTCTTCGGATGAGAGCACTTTTTCGATGTCGAGCAGTATCTTGACCTTCCCCTTAACTTTCCCCATGCCGAGAATAAAGTCCGTCTTGATGGAACCGCCAAAGGTGGGGGCGGGATCAATGTCTTTTTCGGGAATGTCCAAAACTTCGGCAACGGTATCCACCACGATGCCCAGCAAAAGCTCATGCACGTTCACCACGATTATGCAGGTCTCGCGGGTGTACTCAATCGGGGCCATGCCGAACTTCATTCTCAGGTCGATGATCGGAATTACTTTACCGCGAAGGTTTATAACCCCTTTGATGAAAGCGGGCACCTGAGGCACTTCGGTGATTTCCATCACGCTGATAATCTCGCGAACCTTAAGGATCTCAAGACCATACTCTTCGTGTCCCAGAACAAACGTGAGGTACTTGCCTTCTTTGGCCTTCCCTTCGGCTGCGTCGAATCTCGTTTCCACCGCCTGGCTCATTATTAAATCCTCCTTCGGATGCCCCGACTCAAACTGATGACTTCTTTAAATCCGATGGCATCATATTATTCCACCTCGCCGCAAGACGCAAGCGAAGTTCAGGCGCCCGCCAACTCGAACAGGCCGCCGACATCCAGAATAAGCCCCACTAGACCGTCACCCAGGATAGAACTGCCCGAAAACCCTTTGATTCCCTGCAACCGTTTGTCGAGGTTCTTCACCACCACCTGCTGTTGCCCCAATAAGTCGTCCACCAGCAATCCGCGTTTTTCTTTTTCGGTTCCCACGATGATGACAAGGGCTTGCATGATATCCGTCTTGGCGGATGAAAGCCCGAACATCTGGTTCAGGCGGATCAGGGGGATCAACTCGCCCCGCACATTAAGCATTTCGCCGGAAGCCGTGACCGTGGTGAGCTGTTCCGGCTTTGGTTGAATTGATTCGCTGATGGCGACAGTGGGAATGATGTAGCGCTCCGACCCCACCTTCACCAACATGCCGTCCACAATGGCCATGGTGAGGGGCAACTTTACGAGGAAAGTGCTTCCCTTTCCCTTTGCGGTGATGATGTCCACCCGCCCCCCAAGGCCTTCCACGTTTTTTCGGACCACATCCATCCCCACGCCGCGCCCGGAGAGGTCGGTTGCCACCTCGTGCGTGGAAAAACCAGGGAGAAAAATGAGGTCTTTGAGTTCCTCGTCAGTATACTGCCGGTTGGGATCGATAAGGCCCCGCTCGATCGCTTTTTTCTTTATTCTCTCAAGATTCAGGCCGCTGCCATCGTCCTTGATTTCGATGACGACGTTCCCCCCCTTTTGGTACGCTCCAAGGGTGATTGTTCCATCACCCGCTTTCCCGGCGGCGCGGCGCACTTCCAGCGATTCCACGCCGTGGTCGGCGGCGTTGCGAAGCAAATGCACCAGCGGGTCGTTGAGCTGCTCCACAATGGTCTTGTCGATCTCGGTCTCATCGCCGTAGACCACAAAATTCACCGCTTTGCCGGTTTTGCGCGAGAGATCGCGCACCAGCCGGTTCATTTTTTGGAAGGTCTGCCTGAGCGGCACCATGCGCAACGACATAATGTGATCCTGTATGCCGCCGGTGATCTTCGCCATCTCCGAAATATCCTTTGAAATCTTCTGGTTTTCATCTTTTTGCAGGACACTGTTTTGCGAGATAATCGCCTGGGCAATCACCAGTTCACCGACCAACTCCAGCAGCAGATTAAGCTTCTTGGTGTCCACCTTGATAGCGGCGGCGACGGGCGCCTTTTGAACCACCGCGGACTGCGCGGAAAGGGCCGCGCTCACCTCTGCCTTTGAGGTGACTCCCATGTCCACCAGGATTTCACCCAGCGGCTTCGCTTTTTGATCCAACGCTTTTTGAAGTTGGTCGGGCGTCACCGAATGCTGTTCCAACAGTATCTCGCCCAATTTCGGCGAGGGGGCTTCTTCATCTCCGCCGCCAAAGAGCTTCCGGTCAATCAGGTTAAGCACCGGCTCGATATCCAACCTCTTAACCTTGCCCTCGAAATTCGGAAGATTATTTTTTCCAAGGATCAGCGTATCACTGATGGCGCTAAGTCCTTTTTCCAGCGTGTCACGCGCCACCATCACGATGTCGCTAAACTCGCGATCCATCTTCATCTTCCCTTTGCGGGCGTTATCCAGAAGATTTTCGGCGTCGTGGCAAAGCGTATTGATCTCGTTCATCCCCAAAAAGCCGGCCGCCCCCTTGAGTGAGTGGAAAACCCTGAAAAGCGAATTGATGATGTCCATATTCTCCGGATTCTCTTCCAGAGCCATGACATATTCTTCAATCTTGTTGACCATTTCGGTCGATTCGTCCAAAAAGCCTTCGAAAATCACCAAATCGTTTTCGTCAATGAGGATAACCTTGCTTGCGCCCACCTCCGCGTGTTGCGGAGCTGGCTCCGCGGAGGTCTTGGGAGAAACGGCGGCCTGCGCGGGCGGGGACGGCGGAGCGGCGGCGGCAGGCGGAGCTTTCGGCGTCACGCTGAATTTATTTTTGAGCAAAGCCATTACCTCGGCCGCGCGGCCGGCGAAATTTCCAACGTCATACGATGGGCCAAGCGCGTCGCGGCAGAGGTTGACCGCTTCGTCAATCTGCGCCACCACCACCGGACCGGAATGGGGCTCTGCTTGATAAAGCAGGATTTTTTCCAGCACCTGCCCAAGGCCGTCGAAAATGAGCGCCATTTCCTTCGGCTCATGCGGCGCAACAAGGGATTTAATTTCGTCAATTTGCTGACTAATGCCAACGGTGGTTCCGAGATCGGAAAGCTCGGCGTCGGCCATGGTGCAGGAAAGCGCGAGCGAGTCGAGTTTCTCTAAAATCGCTTCTTTGTTTGAAGCCATCGGCCCTCATCCCCCGCCGGTCAAGCCGGCAAAACGCTATGAATTACCAAGCATTATTTCTATCTGATTGTAGGGTCTCACCACAACAGTGTCAACCCACATTCCTCTTAGGGTGATGTATTAAATCTTGTGTCAGGGTAGAGAAAGGGGTACCAACGTTTAAACGACCAAATTTAAAGGAGGTACCCCATGGCACTGAGAGCCACAATTACGAATTATGCCCAAGCGGT
>JAHFEK010000027.1 GCA_023248495.1 Nitrospinales bacterium | reverse complement strand
ACGAATGGCGCGCTGATCGGCGAAAAAAGCTTCGACGATTTCCGCATATTCACCGCCATGCTTAAAACGCTCACCGGCGGCGGCTGCTATTTCAATGTCGGCTCCGCCGTGATTCTGCCCTAAATATTTATCAAGGCGCTTTCCGCCGCCCGCAATCTGGGCGACGATGTGCGCGATTTCACCGCCGTCGACTTCGACATGACGATGCACTACCGCCCCGGCGTGAACGTGGTGCACCGGCCGGTCACCACCGGCTGCAAGGGGGTCCGCGTCACGGGCCACCACGAGCTGCTGTTGCCGTTGCTCTACCACCTGTACGAAAACGGCGGCGAGAAATGAAACTCCGCGTACTTGGTTCCGGCAGCAAGGGCAACGCCATCCTTGTCCATTCCGAAACCAGCGCCGTGCTGATAGACGCCGGCTTCGCCTGCCGCGAACTGGAAAGCCGCCTCAAGATGGCCGGGTTCGCGCCGGGGGACATCAACGCCATCGCCATTACCCACGAACACACCGATCACATCCGCGGCGCGGCCCTTTTTTCGCGCCGGTACGGCATACCGCTTTACCTCACGCGCGGCACCCGGCAGGCCGCCAATGGTCAACTGGAGAAAGCGGGACGGATCGAAACGGTCACCCCCGAAGAGCCGTTCACCGTGGGGGATATCACGTTGCATCCCTTCACCGTTTCGCACGACGCCGCCGAACCGGTGGCGTACTTGAGCGAATGCGGCGGACGCCGCGCGCTGGTAATGACGGATTTGGGGTGCGTGACGGTACGCGCCATGGAAAATTTCCGCCTCGCCCACCTCGCCCTGTTGGAAAGCAATCACGACCCGGAGTTGTTGGATATCGGCCCCTACCCGTGGCCGCTGAAACGGCGCATCAAGGGAAAGCTGGGGCATCTCTCCAATGACGATTGCATGAAACTGTTAAAGGATGAGGTGTGGGACGGTCTCGGCACCGTCATCTTCGCCCATTTGAGCCAACAGAATAACAATCCGAATCTCGTCCGTTTGGGTGCCGACACATTTTTCGCGGCGGCGGGCCGGCCAATAAAATACGAGATAGCGGGTCAAGACCGCCCCGGCGAACTGCACGATGTATAAGGAAACTTTCCAATGATAGAACGATATACGCTCAAGGAAATGGCGGATCTCTGGTCGCCGCGCAACAAATTCGCCACGTGGCTGGAAGTGGAGATCGCCGCGTGCGAGGCGCACCACAAGCTGGGGAACATCCCCGCCGACGCGCTGGCGATCATCAAGAAAAAAGCGAATTTCGACGTGGCGCGCATCGACGAAATAGAAAAAGAGGTGCGGCACGACGTGATCGCATTCACCACCTCCGTCGCCGAGTTCATCGGACCAGAGAGCCGGTATGTGCACATGGGGCTAACTTCGTCCGACGTGGTGGATACCGCGCTCTGCGCCTTGATGAAGCGCGCCGGTGAATTGATTTTGGAAAAACTGGATATTTTGCTGACGGCGCTGGAGAAACAGGCGCATGTTTACAAAATGACGCCGTGCATGGGGCGCACCCACGGCGTTCATGCCGAGCCGACCACCTTCGGCCTCAAGCTGGCGCTCTGGCATGCCGAGATGCGGCGCAACCGGCAGCGGTTGGTGAACGCCATCGCAACCGTCAGCGTGGGAAAAATATCCGGCGCGGTGGGCACCCACGCGCACTGCAGCCCGGAGATCGAAAAATACGTCTGCGAAAAGTTGGGGTTGGTTCCCGCCCCCATCAGCACCCAGATCATCCAGCGTGACCGGCATGCCGACTATATGGCGGCGCTTGCCATAACGGCCGCCACCATCGAAAAAATAGCCCTCGAAATCCGGCACCTCCAGCGCAGCGAGGTGCTGGAGGCCGAAGAGCCGTTTCATCAGGGTCAAAAAGGCTCCTCTGCGATGCCGCACAAGCGCAATCCGGTGCAGTGCGAGCAGATGTGCGGCCTGGCTCGCGTGATGCGCGGCAACATGCATACCGCGCTGGAAAACGTGGCGCTGTGGCACGAGCGCGACATCAGCCACAGCGGCGCCGAGCGGGTGATCGTGCCGGACAGCACCACGCTGCTGCATTACATGCTGGACAAGATGCGCAAGGTCATCGAGGGCCTGCACGTCTACCCCAAGCGGATGCTCAGGAACATCGACGCCACCTACGGCCTTTTTTACTCGCAAAAGGTTTTGCTGGCGCTGGTGGAAAGCGGCATGATCCGCGAAGATGCCTATTCGGTGGTGCAGGGGCTGGCGATGCGTTGCTGGCGCGAGGAGTTGCTTTTCAAGGATCTCGTGATGGCCGAGCCGAAGATCGCCGAACGTCTCAAGCCGGCCCGGATTGAAGAATTGTTCGACCTGAACTATTATCTTAGGAACGTGGACGAAATTTTCAAACGTGTATTTGGCGGTTGACGCCGCAGGTGGAGGACTCCGTGACCAAGCAATTGGAACAAATTTACGAGGGGAAGGCCAAAATCCTTTACCGTACCGACAATCCGGATCAGGTGATACAGCATTTCAAGGACGACGCCACCGCCTTCAACGCGCAAAAACGCGGCACCATCGTGGATAAAGGGGTGATGAACAATATGCTCACCACCCACCTCTTTGGGTTCCTTGAAAAGAACGGTATTAAAACCCATTTCGTGAAAAAGCTTAACGACCGCGACATGCTGGTGAAAAAAGTGGCCATCGTTCCGGTGGAAGTGGTGGTGCGCAACGTGCTCGCCGGTTCGCTGGCGAAAAAGCTTGGAAAAGAAGAGGGGAGCCAACTGGCTCACCCGGTGGTGGAGTATTACTACAAAGACGACGCGCTGGGCGATCCGATGATCATGCCCGACCACGTGCTGGTGTTCGGCTGGGCCACACAGGGCGAACTGGATGTCATCCGGGCGATGGCGCTGCGGGTGAACGGGCTGCTGGTGGAACTTTTCAAGAACCACGGCATCCGGCTGGTGGATTTCAAATTGGAATTTGGACGCTATAAAGGCGAGATCATCCTCGCGGATGAATTTTCGCCCGACACCTCCCGCCTGTGGGACATGGAGAGCGGCGAAAAAATGGACAAGGACCGCTTCCGCCGCGACCTCGGCAAAGTGGAAGAATCGTATCGCGAGGTCGTGCGGAGGATATGCGGTCAATGAAAGCCAAAGTAACGGTGACGCTGCGCGACGGCATCCTGGATACCCAGGGAAAAGCGGTGGAACACGCGCTCCACTCCCTTGGTTTCACGGGGGTTAAAAACGTCCGCATCGGCAAGCATATCGAACTGGATATCGACGGCGCTGACGCGGCAACCGCCAAGCAACAGATCGATGATATCTGCAAGAAGTTGCTGAGCAATCCGGTGATGGAAAATTTCCGGGTCACCGTCACGGATGGGAAATAACATGGACATCGCCGGAATCAAAAACATCATGTGCGAGATACCGATGTTCGACAACATCAAGCAATCCGACGTAACCGTGCTCGCCAGCAAGCTGGAACACCGCCGTTACCCGGCCAATGCCATGATTGCAAAGGAGGGGTCTCCCGGCGACTCGGTGCTGTTTATCACCCGCGGCAAGGTGGAGATACGCAAAGAGAGCCTTGACGGAAAATACAGCGTGCTCGCCCAACATGGCAAAGGGAAGAGCGTGGGCGAAATGGCGCTGGTGCGCGGCGAGGCAACCCCGCGCGGCGCCAGCATAGTGGCGATTGAACCGACCGAAGCGCTTTTCCTCTCGCGTAACAATTTTGAAATCCTCATTGAAAAGAATCCTTCCATTGTCATACAAATTTTACGCAATATCGCATCTACCATCAGCGACCGGCTGGATCATCTCGGCAGCCGCTACGCCGACAACCAACGCTGATGGCCGCCTTGAAAAATCCAAAAATCGGGGTGGTGCTGTTTCCCGGCGCGAATTGCGAACGGGACACCCTCCACGCCTCTTCGCTGCTTCCCGGCGCGGCCGTGCGTCATATTTGGCACAAAGACGCCTCGGTGGGAAACCTTGACGTGATATTCCTTCCTGGCGGTTTTTCCTACGGCGATGCCCTCCGATGCGGCGCCATTGCCCGTTTTTCACCGGTAATGCGGTCGGTGATCGAGTTCGCCGAAAAAGGGGGCATCGTCATCGGCATCTGCAACGGTTTCCAAGTGCTCACCGAGTGCCATCTGTTGCCGGGCGCGCTTTTGATGAACGAATCGCGCAAGTTCATCTGCAAAAACATTCATGTCCGCATCGAACGTAACGACATCGCCGCCACACGCGCGTTAAATAAAGGGGCCGTGCTGAAGCTGCCCATCGCCCACGGCGAGGGACGCTATTACGCGCCCCCGGAAACCCTGCAAACATTGGAAGCCAACGGGCAAGTGGTGGTCCGCTATTGCGATGAAAACGGCAATGTGATGCCGGAGGCCAACCCCAATGGCGCGCTCAACAACATAGCCGGCATCTGCAACGCGCGCGGCAACGTGTTTGGCCTGATGCCGCATCCGGAACGCGCGTCGGAACCGATTTTGGGCAATACCGACGGTTGGGGCGTTTTCAAATCGCTCATGATGTAGGCTTTGGCATTAAGCCACGTCATATGATTAATCGTCTGGCCGAAAGAATATTCCGCGCTCCGCTCATTCATATTTTGTGGATCAGTATCGTGGTATCGATGCTGATGACCGCCGCCATCGTCGCCCCGCTCAGTGTTTATTTTCGCGGATCGGGAACATATGGCTACATGGTCACGGGCGCGATAGCGTCATTTTTTGTTTCGGGCGGTGTGACTTTGCTAATCATCGCTTTCATCAGTCATCTGCGCTCGGTTGATAACCGCCATCAGGCCGAGCAGTCCGCTGCGGCCGCCATCAATCTGCGTCTGGCCGCCGCCCTGGAACAGGCCGGCGAAGGGGTTTACATCACTGACGCCGGCGACAAAATCGTGTATGCCAATCCGGCCTTCACTCGGATCACCGGCTATTCGGCCGCGGAAGTTTTGGGCAAATCACCTGATGTCCTGAGCAGCGGCAAGCTGCCGGAACAGTTTTTCCGGACGATGTGGGAAACGCTGCGCGCCGGAAAATTGTGGGAAGGCCGATTCATCAACCGCCGCAAGGATGGCGGCCTCTTTGAGCAGCACACCAGCATTTCCCCGGTGTTTGGCGCGGATGGAACGACCGTCCATTATGTGGCGGTGATACGCGACGTATCGCGCGAGGAAATGCTCAACCGTACCCGGCGCTACTTTACAATGATCACTTCGCACGAGTTGCGCACTCCCTTAAGCCGGATGCAGTTGGTGGAATCGTTGATAACCTCGGCGCTCACCGCTCCGGCGGATCAGAAGGAGCTTCTGCGCCAGGCGGGCGAAGGGTTGGAGCACTGCCGCAAGGATTTCGACGATATTCTCGCCACCACCGATCTATTGGCGCAATTGAGCGGCGGCGAGGGGCGCGGGGAATACCGCCCCTGCCATCTTTATTTTCTCCTGCAACAGTGCGCCGCCTTTACCGGCAAGCGGATCGGCGAGGAACAAAGAAACCTCACGTTCACCATTGATGTGGCGCGGCTCCCGGCTTTTACCCTCGTGCGGGCAAATCAGGAAATGCTCGGCTGGGCGGTGAACGAGCTGCTGGCGAACGCGGTACGGTTCACACCGGATGGCGGAACGGTGACGTTGGAAGTAAACATTGAGGGGGACAATGCGGTGATCGCGGTGACTGACACCGGCATTGGCATTCCCAAGGGGAGCGGCCGTTATGTCTTCGAACCCTATTTCGCGTTGGAGGATCTCACCACCCACTCATCGGGCAAATACCGTTTCAAAAGCGGCGGAATGGGACTGGGATTAACGCTGGTGAAAATGGTGATGGAACACCACAACGCCGATTTGTCACTGAAAAGCGAAGGCGAGAACCGGGGAACCCGCGCGGCGTTCAGGCTGAAGCTGGCATCCGAAGAAACCGCCGCGTAATCCCAGATTTTTTCTTTGCTTCGGCGGAGTCATTGTTGGTGACCACGCCGAAGCGGGGTTACAAAGGGCGGGAGCCGTCTTGCCGGGCCCGATGGCGGGCGGCGCGTTTTTCAAACCATCCCTCCGCCAGCGAATACACGCTGGGCACCACCAGCAGCGTAAGGAATGTGGACGATATCATCCCGCCGATGACGGCGATGGAGAGCGGGGCGTTTGTTTCGCTTCCTTCGCCCAATCCCATCGCGGCCGGCAACATGGCGAAGATGACCGTCAAGCTGGTCATCAGCACCGGCCTCATGCGCACGGGGCAGGCTTCGCGCAAGGCGGCATCGATGTCCTTTCCCTCCGCGCGCAACTGGTTGGCAAAGTCGACCAGCAAGATGGAGTTTTTGGCAACCAGCCCCATCAACAGCACCAGCCCGATCATGGAAAAAATGTTGAGCGTGCTGCCGGTGACCCAGAGCGCGGCCAGTCCCCCGATGATCGCCAGCGGTTGCGCCACCATGATGATAAACGGCTGCGTGAAGCTGTTGAACTGGCTGGCCAGCACCATATACAGCAAAATGATCGACATGCTAAAAGCGAAGATCATGTATCCCACCGTCTTGCCGAATTCTTCAGCCTGTCCGCGCATCAGCACCGTGTACCCCAGCGGCAGCATGCCGGCGGCCATATCTTTCACCTTTTGCGCCGCCGCGCCCAGCGGAATGGCGGGGTCGGAAAAGAAATTAGCTGCATATTTGAGATCGAGCCGGCTTATGACGGCCGGCCCCAGTTCTTTATTGAACGTCGCGATGGTATCCAGGCGCACCATTTTGCCATCGCGCGACCGGATGTAAATCTTCTTAAGGTCGGCGGGGTGTTCCACCTGCCTGTCGGCCGCCTTCACGCGAACGTCGTACCGCTCGCCATCACCCGGCTCGTCGTTATATTTCGCGGCGTCGTAACCGCCCACCAGCACGTTCACCGCCATTGCCATGTCCATGGCGGAAAGGCCCAGATTGGCGGCGCGGGTGCGGTCGATGTTGATATTCACCTGCGGCATGTCGGTTTGGAGGTCAAGGTCGAGGCGTCCCAGGGCGCCATCGGCGGAAAGTTTTTTCTTCATCTGATCCGCGAGCGCCGCCACTTGGTCAAAGTTGACGCCGCTTAAAGTGAACTGGAGCGGTTCGCCGCGCCCGCCGCCGCCCATCGGCACGGCGGACGGGAACGCCATCACACCCGGTATCCGGGCGAATTTCGCGGCCAACTCGTCCATTATCTTATGCTGTTTAAGAGTGCGTTCCGCCTTTGGCTTGAGCCGGACGAACGCCATGCCCTGATTCACCTGCCCCCCCATCCCGATGGCGGTGAAATAGGTCTGGATTTCCTTTTGCCCCGCCATCACTTTTTCCACCTCCGTGAGGCGTCCAGCCGCGTAGTCCATGCTGGATCCGAGCGGCGCTTTCAAAAAGACGATAAAGCGTCCCTCGTCCTCTTTCGGCACGAATTCTTTTCCCACCATCGTGAAAAAGATACCGGTGGAAAGGACGGCGGCCACGGTGAACAACACCACCTTCCAGCGATGGGAAAGCGCGTATTCCAGCATCGTTACGTAACCGCGATCCATCAGGTGGAAAGACCGGTCGAGGAAACGGTACACCGGGCCATGCGTTTCCTTATCGGCCATCACGAGAAAGCGCGAGCAGAGCATCGGTGTCAGCGTCATGGACACGAACCACGAGGCGATGACGCCAACGGTGACGACCACCGCGAACGACTGGAAAAAACGCCCGATGATCCCTTCCATGAAAATCACGGGAAAGAAAATAGAGATCAGCGTCAGCGTTGCCGCCAGCACGGCGAAAACCACCTGTTGGGAACCGTTGATTGCGGACGATTGGGGATCGCGGTCGATGTGTTCGCGGTGCCGGTAAATGTTTTCCAACACCACGATGGCGTCGTCCACCACCACGCCGATCAACAGAAGCAGCGCCAATAGCGTGAGCGTGTTGAAGGTATAACCGGAAAAATACATCGCCGCGATGGCGGAAAGAAGCGATACCGGGATGGCCGTGGCGATTATGAAAGTGGCGCGGAAGCTCTTGAGGAACAGGAAGACCACAAGCGCGGCCAGCATTACCGATTCGAGGATGTGCTCCTTGAGGGAATTTACCATCGCCTGGATGAACAGGCCGTCGTTGGAAGCTTCCTGAATGGTCAGTCCGGGGGGAAGCTGCGGAATGATCTCGTTCTTGAGCCGTTCCTGAACCTTTTGAATGACGGCTATCGTGTTGGAGCGGCTCACTTTTATAATGCCCAGACCCACGGCCGGTTTGCCGTTGAAGTTGGCGAGCTGGCGGTAATCCGCGAGGCCGTCTTCCACCTTCGCCACGTCGCTTATGCGGATGGGCGCGTTGTCCTTGTAGCCGATGATCATCCTGCGCATATCTTTGAGGTTGTGGAATTCGGCGTCCAACTTGACGAGGTACTCCATGTTGGTTCCCGAAAGGAAGCCGCCCGGCAACACCACATGCTCGCCCCCGACCGCCCCCAGCACATCGTTGACCGATATGCCCAGTCCCGCCATCGCCGCCAGGTTCAGGTTAATCCGTATCTGCCGCTTGCGTTCGCCGCCGATCATTACCTGTCCGACGCCGTCGATATTCTCCAAGCGTTTCTTGATGACGTTACGGGCGTAGAGGTTAAGGTCTCCCAGCGTCCGGTCGCCGCTGAGGGCCAGCCACATCACCGGTTGGGCCCCCACTTCCATCTTTGCCACCACCGGATTGTCGGTTCCCTTCGGCAACTGGCGCAGCGATTGATTTATTTTCGCCTGCACTTCGTTAAAGGCCACGTCCACATTTTTTCTGAGATTGAATTCGATTACCACCACCGACACGCTGGGGGAACTGGTGGATTGAATATGGTTGATGCCCGGCACGGAGTTCACGGCGGCCTCAATGACGTTGGTGATGTTGGAGTCGATGACGTTCGGATTGGCGCCAGCCAATGTGGTCACGACCGTGATGATGGGAAACTCGACCTCCGGGAAACGGTCTATGCCCAGCCGCGTATAGCCAATGTAGCCGAGCAGCATAAGTACGCCGCTCATCATGTACGCCAGAACGTGCCGGCGTATCGATAGTTCGGGCAGCGTCATTTCGTTTTATCCGCCACGGAAGCCACTTTTACGGCCGCGCCATCGGTGAGGTAACTGGCGCCGTCGGCGGCGAGGGTTTCATCCCCCTTGAGTCCGCTGGTGATTTCCACCATGCCATCCTGCCGTACGCCGGTTTGCACCGGCACCGCGCGCGCCTTATCTCCCTCAATAACGTAGACCACTTCGCCGGCGGGGCGAAGCACCACGCAAAGCGACGGAACCAACACCGCCGCCTTCCGGAAATCCAACAGTACCGAGCCGGTGACGCTGGCTCCCGGCATCCAGCCGCCGGGATTGTTTCTGTTCACGATCACGTCTACCGAACGGCTGCCGCTGGCGATCAACGGACGGATTTCCGATATCTTCCCCTCCATCACCGCGGGATCCATGGGGGTGGTCAGCCGCACCGCCTGTCCGGCGGCAAAACGGTTGGCAATCGATTCGGGAAATGGCAGGTGAATCTGCATGTGGCCGCCACCGGCGATGACAAACATCGGCTTGCCGGGGTTTACGTAATCTCCTTCGGCCACCAGACGGCTCTGCACCTTGCCGTCGAGAGGCGAGGTGACGGCCGCCCTTTTCAGGTCGCGCGCCGCCGCCGCCAGTTGGCTCCGCAGCCCCGTCAGTTGCGTTTGGGCGTCATCAAGCTGGTTTTCGGGAATGACCTTTTCGGCGAAAAGGTTTTTCAGGCGAGCCACGTTTTTTTCGGCGTTAGACGCCGCGGCGAGGGCCGCTTCGTGCCGCAGCCTCAGGTCGCCGTCGTCGATTCTCGCCAGCACGCCGCCGGCGCGAACCGGCGCGCCGTTATCCGCCAGCACGGCGAGCACGCGGCCGCTCACTTCGGCCGATATGGCTGGGGCCTCGCTGCCTTCGATGTAGCCGACCGATTCCTCCCGGATTTCCACGGGACGCAACTCCGCCTTTGCGGCGATTACCGGTACGGCGCGAGGCCCTTTGCCGGCCTGGGCTTCCTCTTTTTTCTTGCAGCCGCCCGCGAGCAGTAGCGCCGCCGCGAAAAATGCGGCCACAATCCGCCTGTTCCGTCCGGAGCCAAACTTTTCCATCGCGCGTTCCCCTCTCATCCGTTACCGTGGCTTGATGCCGTTGAGCAATATTTCAGAAACCGTTTTCACATAACGCTCCGGGTCATCCGCAAACGTCACTTCGCGGTAATGCCGCAGCACTTCGTTATTTTGAAAGAAAAAAATGTTTGCCGCCAGCACCAGCGCCGTCACCGCGGCGGGATCCAGCTCCTTGCGCAGCTCGCCGTTTTTTTGCCCCTTGCGGACGAGCGCGGTGAGCGTGGAAAAATTGCCGGCAAAACCGCTTTCGGCGATCTCGCGCCCCCGCTTCCGGCCGTCCGTCAGCAGCTCACGCAGGATAAGCCGCGCCATATCGGCATGGCGGTGCATCCCTTCGATATGCGCTTGGGCAAAAAGCTCCAACTTCCGCGATACCGCTTCGCCGCTTCCTTCCACATCTTCCAGCAGCGTCTTCGTCGCTTCGGCGGCGAAGCGGAGCGCCGCCTGATACAGGTCGTCCTTGGCGCGGAAGTGATGGTAGATATTCGATTTGCTCGTCCCGGCCTCTTTGGCGATAGAACTCATGGAGACGGCGGCGAAACCGTGCTTGGCAAAAAGTTTTTCGGCGGCGCCAAGGATGCGGCCCACGACGGGACACGTTTTGGGCGCGGCCTTTCTAACGGAAACGGTTTTTGCCAAAATTCCTCCTGAAATTAATCAGCCGACCAACCGGTCGGTCAAAGCACATTATCTCCCCTTTCTCCATCCTGTCAAGCGCGGACACGCCACGAGCGGGAGTGCCCGCGTCACTGCACGGATAAGCCCTCCCCTTTTCCTTGCCGTGCTCCCCGCTCACCCGGTATCCTGTTTCCATGACGAACAGGGACGGACGGGCCGGCTACACCCTCGTGGAACTGCTTATCGTGATGGCGGTCATCGCGATGGTGGCGGGGCTGGGGGTGCCGTTCTTCGCGCGTTCCCTCGAACGGGCGGAGCTAAAATCCGTGGCCGGGGAGATGGCGGCCCTCATGCGTCTGACCCGGCAGGAAGCCATCGCGCGTAAAACGGTTTTTTCCACCGTCATTGATCCGGCCCAAAAGGCGGCCTACGCCATCGAGGGGCGGTTCGATGCCGGGAGTCCGGCGGGGGCGTTCAACGGCCAAGTGGTGAAAATTCCCGATGCGGTAAAAGTCTGGACACCCCATGGCGGGTTGCTGCTATTGGAGTTCAGTCCCGCCGGCACCGCCACCGCGTGCGATCTCGCCGTTACCGCCTCCAAAGCGGATAGCGCCGATGATAAAGGCGGCTACCGCGTAACCCTCGACCCGCTCTCCGGCCGCGCGGGAGTGCTCCGCCACGAGGCGGCGGGAAAATGAACCGCGGAACTCACGAGCGTGGCTTTACGCTGTTGGAGATACTCGTGGCCGTCACCATTCTCGCCGTGTCGTTTACCGCCATCTTTCACCTTTATGGCGGCACCCTGCGTAACATCGAGCGGAGCGAACGCCACGCCCGCGCGGCGGTGGTGGGCGGTGAAAAGCTGGAGGAACTTTTGGCCCAAAGTCCCTTCACGCCGGTGAACGAACAGGGGACGTTTCCCGGCAATCCCGACTACTCGTTTAAAACCACCCTCGAGGAATACAAAGAGCCGGTGGGGCGGAAGGACAAAAACACCCCGCGCGATGCCGCCGAGCGGGTGGCCTTGTACCGCCTTGCGGTGAAAGTGGAATGGCAAGATGGCGCTTCCGCCAAAGAACTTGTCCTCAACACAATTAAAGCGGTGGTGGAGGCGAACCGGTGAAGAACCAGCGCGGTTTCACCCTGCTTGAATTGCTGATCGCCATCACCCTGCTCGCGGCGATCACCGCCATCCTCACCACCGGGTTTCATCTTTCGCTCCGCTCGTGGGAGGCGGGGCGTGCGCGGATGGAGGGGCATTACGACCTCACCGAGGGGATAGGGCTCATCGCGGGACAGCTCAAAAGCGCGCGGCAAACATATTTCGTCAATGTAAAGAATGATAAATTTCTCGCCTTCCACGGTGAAGCGGACAAGCTCCTTTTCGTGGCGAATGCCCCACGCCTCAAGGCACTGGCGGATGCCGACGGTTTTTATCTGCAACGGCTTTCGTTCGACGCGGAGAAGAAGACGCTGTTATTTTCCGAAGCGCCGTTCGATCCGCATACGCCGCTTGAAGAAGTGAAGTGGACGGACATCCCGATGGGAGAGGGAAAGATAAAGGATTTTAAATGCGAGTACCTCTACCACGAAGGAGAAGGGAGCGAGGCGAAGGATGTCTGGCGCGGAAAAAGCGTGGACGATAAAGAGCTGGATAAGATGCCGCTGGCCGCGCGGCTGTCCCTGACGGCGGCGGAAAGCAACGATCCGTTTGCGTGGCCGCCGCTCACCGTGCGGATAGAGCCGGGCGGCATCGTGGCCCCGGAGGTGAAACAGTGAGGCCGTTGCGGGGCGAACGGGGTATCGCGCTGCTGCTGGTGATCTGGCTGCTGGTGATATTGGCGGCGTTGGCGGCCGAGATGGCGATGAGCGCGCGCGGCGATATAGGGGCGGTGCGCAACTTCAAAGAAGGGCGCGAGGCCTATTATCTTGCCCGCGCCGGTGCGCAGATGGCCTTCGCGGAACTGCTGGAGGATTTCGATTATGTGTATGCCAAAGAGGGACAGAACATTTTGGGGCGCGCGGGCGACGATCTGAAAGAGGCCGAGTTTGCGCCGCGGCTGGTGAAGTTCGGCGGCGGATTGGTGAGCTACGTCATCACCGACGAGAACGCAAAGTTGAATCTCAACGCGTTGGCGCGGGACGAAGCGGGATTGCGCCGCCTTTTCGCGACCCTCTTTCCGGATGGTATAGAAGGGGCGGATACGGCTATCGACGGCATCCTCGATTGGGCCGACGCGGACGATTACCATCGCGCCAACGGCGCCGAGAGCGATTATTACCAGACGCTGAAACCGCCGTATAAAGCCAAGAACGGCGATTTCGACAGCGTGGCGGAGCTGCGGCGGGTCAAAGGGGTTTCCCCGAAAATGTTCGACGTGCTGGAAAAAGTCCTGACCGTTTATTCCGCCGGGGCGCTGAATCTAAACACCGCATCCCCCGAGGCTTTGTTGGCATCCGGTATGCCCCCAAACCAGGTGGACGGCATCATGGATGCGCGCAGTCACAACGCCGTTCCCGATCCAAACGGCAAATCGGATACCTTTGCGATTGTCGCCACCGGCCGTTTCGAGGGGAGCGCCTTGACTCATTCGGTGCGCGCGGTGGTGCGCAAAACCGCCGCCCGCCGCCTCACGTTGTTGGATTGGACCGACGATTACTACGAACCCCCCATCCCAAAGAAAGAACCTGTCATCTCTCCCCGTCGGTAGATGCGACCATGCAACCCCGCCGGAGTCCCCGTCAAGGGGCTCCGGGGTAAACTCCAGCGGGACTGCATCCTGCTAAAGGTTTTGGGCGTCCTTGTTCTCTTTTTTGCCAGCGGCATACTTCTTAAAAGATTCTTTTCCTTCTTCATGCCACCAGGCATCGTAGTGTTTCCAGTCCCCGCATTCGGCGGCATCCTTCTTGGCCCATCCGCACCATCCGCCGTGGCGGTGACCGTGATGGCCGCGCCGGTGTCCGCAGGAACCGAACAACAGCCGCGCAAGGATCAGCAATCCCAGCGCTTGCACGAAGGAAATTGTTCCCAGCGCGAAGATGGCAGGGATCAGGGCATTCCAGAGCAGTTGCACCACGAATCCCGCCAGCAAAACCGCCACGGCAACAAACAGGGCGCAGCCGAAGCAGCGGCAATAGCAGAACCGGTTGACGCACTCTTTTTTATCAGATCCGCATTTATCAAACATGGTTTTTTCCTTTCCGTTATCGGTTAACCAAACGGATAAGCGGTATCCGCTTACAGCTATATTCTACGTCCGATTTGAAATGGCGGGTTTTTTATCGGTTGTCTTGAGGGTAACTTTTGAGGGAAAAAAAAATGGGGTGGACAGTGGGAGGTGCCCACCCCTAACCGGAGAGGAGGAAATAGTAGGTATTTCCACCTGCAACAGAAACAGAGCAATCACCGTGCCGTTAATGAACCATTTATTATCAATGACATGGCAATGACGGCGTTCACGGGTTTGTATACAAAAGTATCAGCCATGATATAAAAAATTGCACATGGCTAAGAGATGCTCCGCAAAGCGGGAATGGGCTCTTCGCCGCAAAAAGAACTTTGAGGCGGCGAGGTAATGCAATAGAATGATCGCATATGGAAACACATATCAATCCGAAACTGACGATCTCGTCCGATAAGTGGCGCGTCGCGCGCACAAACGTCGCATTCACCTTTCCTGTCCGCCTCCTCCTTCTAAGCCTTTAATCCCCCACGGTTTAAGGCACCACTTTTTCGCCAATTATGGCGTTAATCGTTTAATATAGGCAGGATAAGGGATTAATTTATGGCAAACATAACCATTTTCGATACCACGCTGCGCGACGGCGAGCAATCGCCCGGCTTTTCCATGAACATCGATGAAAAGCTGCAAATGGCCCGCCAATTGGCCTCGCTGAACGTCGACGTGATAGAGGCCGGGTTTCCCGTCACCAGCGATGGGGATTTCGCGGCGGTGAACCTGATAGCCAAAAAAGTTTCGGGGCCGGTGATTTGCGGCTTGGCCCGGATGGTGGAAAAGGATATTACGGCGGCGGGGCTGGCCCTGAAACCGGCCAAGCGGAAGCGCATCCACGTTTTCATCAGCACTTCCGAAATCCACATGAAGCACAAGCTGAAGAAGACGCGCCCCGAGGTGACCGCCATGACCGTGGCCGGCATCGCGATGGCCCGCAAATACACCAAGGATATCGAATTCTCGTGCGAGGACGCCACGCGCAGCGACCCGGAATTTCTGTACGAGATCATCGCGGCGGCGATAACGGCCGGCGCCACCACCGTGAATATACCGGATACGGTCGGCTACGCCATCCCGGCGGAATACGGCGCGCTGATAGCCGGAATCGTAAGCAACGTGCCGAACATCAAAAACGCGGTCATCAGCGTGCATTGCCACGACGATCTGGGGCTGGCGGTGGCAAATTCGCTGACCGCCGTGCAGAACGGCGCGCGGCAGATCGAATGCACCATCAACGGCATCGGCGAACGCGCAGGCAACGCCTCGCTGGAAGAGGTGGTGATGGCGCTTACAGTGCGGCGCGATAACCTGAAGCACGGCACCGGCATCCGCACGCGGGAAATTTACAAAACCAGCAAGCTGCTCACCGCCGTCACCGGCATCGCCGTTCAACCGAACAAGGCCATCGTCGGCGCGAACGCGTTCGCCCACGAATCGGGAATCCATCAGGACGGCATGATGAAGCGGCGCGAGACCTACGAAATCATGACGCCGCAGGAGATCGGCCTCTCCGAAAATAAAATGGTGATGGGCAAGCACAGCGGCCGCCACGCCTTTGGTAAAAAAATGGCCGATCTGGGATTCAGCCTGAACAAAGAACAGCTGGACATGGCGTTCGAGCGGTTTAAAACGCTGGCCGACAAGAAAAAAGAGGTCTTCGACGAGGACTTGGAAGCGGTCATCGGTGACGAGATCGCGCAGCCCGGCCACATGTGGGAAGTGGTGTACTTTCAGGTCACCACCGGCAATGGCACCGTGCCGACCGCCACGGTGAAGCTGAAAGACAAAAAAGGTGCGATAATAACCGAATCGGCAAACGGCGACGGGCCGATAGACGCGGTCTATCACGCCATCGACCGTATAACCGGCGTGAAGGGAAAGCTCCTGAACTATCAGGTGCGATCCATCACGGGTGACAAGGATGCCGTGGGCGAAGTCACCGTGCAGGTGGCATTCGGCAAGGGGTGCGTGGTGCGCGGGCGCGCGGCGAGCACCGATACGGTGGAGGCCAGCGCGCGGGCGTACGTTTCGGCGCTGAACCGGATGTTGGCGGAAAGACAGGGAAAGAAATGAGCTGGTTTACAAAGAAAAAAACTCCGCTGGGCAAAAGCGAAAAGCGGAAAGGGGTGCCCGAAGGGCTTTTCCTGAAGTGCGAGGGGTGCGGCGAGATGGTGTACGCCGCCGAATTTGAGGCCAACTGGCGGGTGTGCAAAAAATGCGGCAAGCACCACACCATGCCGGCCCGCCGACGCATCATGCTGCTGATCGATGAAGGAACCTTTGAGGAAGCGGACGCCGAAATGCAGGCGGTGGACGTGCTCAAGTTCAAGGATACCAAGCGGTACCGCGACCGGATAAAGAACGCCCAGAAAGAAAGTGGCGAGGTGGACGCCATTGTCTGCGGCGGCGGCAAGTTGGACGGGTATCCCGTTGAAATCGCCGCGTTTGAATTTGGCTTTATGGGGGGCTCGATGGGCGCAGTGGTGGGCGAGAAAATCGCCCGCACCATAGAGCGCGCCGTGAACAACCGCGCGGCGGTCATTATCGTTTCCTGCTCCGGCGGCGCGCGTATGCAGGAAGGCGCGTTCTCACTCATGCAGATGGCCAAAACTTCGGCCGCGCTGGCCGGGCTGGAAGAGGCCGGGCTGCCCTATCTATCAGTGCTGGCCCACCCGACCGCGGGGGGCGTTACCGCCTCGTTCGCCATGCTGGGGGATATCATCATCGCCGAGCCGGACGCGCTGATCTGCTTCGCCGGTCCGCGCGTCATTGAGCAGACGATACGTCAAAAACTTCCCGAAGGTTTCCAAAAATCGGAGTTCCTCATGGAACACGGGTTTGTGGATGTTATTGTAAAACGCGATGACTTGAAGCCCGCCATCGCCGGAATGCTTCGCCATATGGGAACCAACATGGCCCGCCGCGTTTCTCCTCCCGCCACCGCCTGACAACGTCCGGATATACGATGGCTGAGGGAAAAAGGGGCGGGATTGGCAATTTAAAGTTTCCGGGGCGGTACGCGCAAATTGGTGGACAGCCAACTTTAATCGGTTTAGAATTCCCCAACCATTCTTCATGCCGGGGTGGCGAAATTGGTAGACGCAGGGGACTCAAAATCCCCCGTAGGCAACTATGTGCCGGTTCGAGTCCGGCCCTCGGCACCACTATTCCAACGACCAACGGGCTGGAAGATAACCCGGCGGCTTTTTAAGCCAGCATCCGCCAAAAGCGGAAATCCGGACAAAAAAAACCCCGCAGCCTAAACCACGGGGTTTATTAAAAAATTCGTTATCGATTAATAGCGTCCGCCGCCACCACCGGATCCACGACCGCCACGGCCACCGCCACCGCCGCCACCGCCGTAGCCGCCACGTCCGCCGCCACCACCACCGGTGCGGGGTTCCATCGGCTTCGCCTCCGCCACGCGCAAGGCGCGCCCTTCGACGCTTACACCATTGAGTTGAGCAATCGCCGCTTCCGCTTCTTCATCGGTAGCCATTTCAACAAAACCAAACCCCTTGCCGCGGTTGGTTTCCCGGTCGATGATTACCTTTGCTGATTCCACCGATCCCGCCTGCTCGAACTGTTCGCGCAGCGCTTCATCGGTCATGGAATACGGCAGGTTGCCCACATACAGTTTCTTACCCATTAAAACTCCAAAAAACAAGTAACATAATTGACCCCGCCGGCTGGAGCTTAAGCCCAAGCTAAATAAATCCACCTGTACGGAGCATAAATAACGGTTAAATGCTAACACAAACCGTAAAAGTTGCCAAATACGGGGCGTACTTTCTTCCTTGAAAGAAGATACGGCGTTTATTTTGCCCTATTTGAATAATCCACTATCATGTGGATGGCATGAAAAAAATGCGGGGACTCTATCTTGGTATCGGGCTTGCCGCCGGATTTTTTGGCGGGCTGGTCGGGCTGGGTGGCGGCATCATCTTGGTGCCGATGTTAGTTGGCACGGCCGGGTTTTCCCAACGCCGCGCACATGGCACCAGCTTGGCCGCGCTGGTATTCACCGGCATAGCCGGGGCAGCCACCTACGCGTTTTCCGGCGCGGTGGATGTTTGGGCGGCCGGGGCGCTGGCCTCCACCGCCGTACTCACGGCGGGAGTTGGCGCACGAATCGCCCACCGCCTCCCGGCGGAAAAACTCAAACGGTATTTCGGCATTTTTCAGATGGGGATTGCCGCATTGCTTCTGGCAAAACCGTGGCTGATACAGGGGAGTGCCGCCGGCATGTGGACTAAGATTGTTTGGCTGCTGGCGGCGGGGGCTGTTACCGGGTATCTTTCTGGAATGATGGGTGTCGGGGGAGGATCGATCATGGTGCCGGCAATGGTGCTCTTGGCCGGGATGGGGCAGCATCTGGCGCAGGGAAGCGCACTGCTGGCGATGGTTCCTGCCGGTATCGCCGGTGCGTCGGCCCACGGCCGTCTTGGGAATGTGGCGGGCGAAACCTTGTGGTGGCTGGCGCCGGGAATTGTTGCCGGCACCTTCGCCGGCGGGATGGCGGCCGCGGCCATTGATGCCGATTGGTTGCGGGTTCTTTTTGCCTGCGTGCTGATCTATGTGGGGACGCGCTACGCCGTTTCCCCCGCGAATAATTGATACCATCGGCTTTCCTCCAATTCTTTCATCCGCTCCAAATCCTCCATCCGCGCCATCTCGCCTGGGGATTTGCCTGTGGCGGCGGCATACCGCATAATAGGCGCCGGGGGATTGAATGGGGAATCACGAAGCTACGGTGCTTATCGTCGACGACGACGAGGTGGCGCTCTTGACCTTGGGAAGCATTCTCAAGCAGGAGGGTTTTCACGCGCTCACCGCCCACAACGGGCTTGAGGCCCTCGATATTCTGGAGCGGGAAAGCGCGGACATGGTCATCGCCGACCAGAAAATGCCCCGCATGGACGGCCCGGGACTGCTGAAGGAAATGAAGAAACGGGGGATTTCCCTGCCATTCATCATGCTGACCGGCCACGGCACCATCGATATGGCGGTCGCCACCATGAAGGATGGCGCCACCGACTACATGGTCAAACCGTTTGAACCGCTGGATATGGTGGCGGCCATCCGCCGCAACCTGGAACTCCAGCGGCTTAACGAAGAAAACGTAAAGCTTAAAAGCCAGCTAAAAGAACAATACAGTTTCCACAATATCGTCACGCAATCCCCCCTGATGAAACGGGTGCTGGAAACCGCCGAAAAAGTGTCCACGACAATCAACACGTCCGTGGCCATTTACGGGGAAAGCGGAACCGGAAAAGAGGTGCTGGCCCGCGCCATTCATTTCTCCGGTCCCCGCATGGCGAACAACTTCGTGGCGGTGAACTGCGCCGGCATTCCCGCCAACCTGTTGGAATCGGAACTGTTCGGCCATGTCAAAGGGGCATTCACGGGGGCGGACCGCGACCGGGACGGCAAATTTGGCCTGGCGCAAAAGGGAACGATTCTGCTCGATGAAATCGGCGACATGCCGCTGGAACTGCAAGCAAAGCTGTTGCGGGTATTGCAGGAACGGGTATACGAAAAAGTCGGCTCGCATCACTCGATAAAGGCCGACTTCCGGATTATCGTGGCGACCAACCGCAATCTGGAGGAGATGGTGGGAAACGGGAGCTTCCGGGTGGATCTTTTCCACCGCGTCAGTTCGTTTCCGATCACGTTGCCGCCGCTGCGCGAGCGGAAGGAGGATATTCCGCTGCTGGCCAATTATTTCTTGGGACAACTGCGGCAGGAGTTGGGAAAGCAGCTCCCCGGTCTTTCGGAAAAGGCGATGGAGAAGCTGGTGCGCTACGAATGGCCGGGCAACATCCGCGAACTGAAAAACTGCCTGGAGCGGGCCGCCATCCTCACTGAGGACGAGTTGATCCAGCCGAAACACCTGACAATCAGCGAAGATAACAGCCGCGCCGCGCCCGGTGGAAACCGGCCCGGCCATATTCATTTGGTGGTAGACCTCCCCGAAGAGGGGTTTTCAATGGAAAAAGTAACGGAGGAGGTGCTGAAGCTTGCCCTGGAAAAGTGCGGCGGCAACAAATCGAAAGCGGCCGACTTGCTAAAATTGGATCGAAGCATTTTTTACCGCCGCCTGTAATCCCTCCATATAACAGCCCCTCAAACCCCTCCACAATAAAACTTAAATCAATCCCATAAATACCGCACTGTAACGTTTTTGCCTCACTTATTTTAGCATCACAATATTGCATCTTATTGATTTATTGTTCTTTAAAAATGGCACGCATAATGCTTATTATTAGGTCATTAGGCAAATAAAATAAAATGCCTAGAAGGTTGACATAGAAATGAATTGGATCACCCAGAGCGGCATAACGGTGCCATGGGCGGCCATTTTAACTTTGACTGCCGATTAAACACGTTAAAAAAAACGGGGGGTTTTCCCCTCCCCTCCCCTTCCCCCCGTTTTTTTCCTTTTCCCCTTCCTGTTTCTCCCCATTTTGCTATAGTAGACCGAAATCTATTATGCTTGAGGAGAACTGTGATTAAAAAAAGTCTGTTCACCACCATTTTACTAATCGCGGCCACCATCGCCTTTGCCGACACGGAAACTCCTCCCGCAACTGTTGACGCATCACCCGGGGCAGCAACGCCAGCCCAGTCCGAGCCAGCCGAGACGGCGCCGCCGCAAGCGGCGAAACCCGCTGAAGCCCCCGCTCCGAAAACCGGATCCCTTTCCATAACTTCCACCCCGGTGGGCGCCGCCGTCGTCCTGGACGGCAATCCGGCGGGGATCACTCCGCTGGTGGTGGAAAAATTGGAACTCGGCGAACACGTCATCCAGGTCACGAAAGAAGGAAGCATCGCGCATACCCAAACCATCACGATCACCGGCGGCGTGCGCGCCAATGTTGCGGTCGCGCTTAAACCGAAAGAAGAAGAGGATAAAACCCCGCCCCAGATAATCCATGCCGTCGGACCGAAACCGCGGGAAGGCCGCTCCTATACGGTGCGAACCTCGGCGCGCGACAACAAAGGGGTCAAAGAGGTCTTTCTTCATTTCCGCGTAAAACAGGCCGGGGGCGACTACGTTAAAAGCTCCATGTTCAAAATGGCCGAAGGTATCTATGAAGGGGTGGTTCCCAGCAACGCCGTAAAGGGAAACATGCTGCAATATTATCTAAGCGCCGTGGACGCGGCCGGCAACCTGGCCATGGATGGCGCGCCGGAATCGCCGTACGAAATCGCCATTCAAGGGCTTGACAAGGAACCCCCGGTGATATTGCACGAACCGGTGAAAGCCGCCTCTGACGCCTCTGAATTGGTGATAACCGCCAAAGTGACCGACAATTCCGGCGCCGCCGCCGGCGCACAGATCATTTACCGGAAAGCGGGAGAAAAGAATTATGTGAAGGAAACGCGCCCCATTCCCGCCACCGGCGTGATTTCCCTCGCAATCCCGGCGGCTGCAATGAGCGGCGCGGCGCTGGAATACTACATTGAGGCATGGGATGAGATGGAAAACCGCGCAACCGCCGGTTCCGCCGAAAAACCCCTCTCCATCGAAATTTTAAAAGTGAAGCCCTTTGCCGAAGGGGTAGTGATCGAACGCAAAGAAGGGGCTAAAGAGGCGGTCATCAACATCGGCTCCTTGGACGGCCTGAAAAAAGGCGATGTGCTGAACGTGATCCGGGCCGACGAAAAAATCGTCGACCAGACAACCGGCCAGATAGGCAACATCAAGCAGGTTGCGGTCGGAAAAATCAAGGTCGCCACGGTAACCCCTAAAACCGCCACTGCGGAAGTAATCGCGGAAAACGCCCCCGAAAAAATCGCCGCCAACCAGATGGTGCGCCTGCACTGCGGCCCGGTGGGCAGGCTCACCGCAAGCTCCGCGAAAATCCGCGCGATCGACCTTGCGTGGACGCCTTCCAAGGAAGCCGAAACCACGGGCTACACCATCTACCGCGGGGAAACCCGTGAAGGAAAATACACCCCGCTCGCGACAATCAAAGCGGCCGAATCCCCCGCCTACACCGACCTCGACAGTAAGGCGAACCCGATAAACGATGAAGCAACCTACTATTACAAAGTTGCCGCCGTTAATGCCGAAAAGGTGGAGGGAGTCCTGTCCGACCCCGTCTCGGCGACCACCAAAGGCGGCCCCGCCGCCCCCGCCTCATTCAAGGCTGTTTCCAACGAAATTCTTCAGGTGACCTTTAATTGGGCCAAGCCGTCCGACCCGGAAACCACCGGCTATATTATTCAAAAAGCCGATGCGGAAGACGGTAAATTCGCCGACGCGCTTTCCATTAAAAAGGGAGAAGATGTGCAGGCCGTCCTAAAATCATCCAAGGAAATGCCCCTGGAAAGCGGCCGCGTTTATTACTACCGGCTGCTGGCGGTAAACAAGGTTGGGAAAGCCGGCAAACCTTCCCCCGCGGTGGCCGCGGCTACCCACCCAAAACCGGAAGCCCCGGCCGCCCTGCGTATCGTCAAAGAGTTCGTCCGCAGCATTTCCCTCGGCTGGGACCAACATGCCGACAAGGAAGTCGCCGGCTACATAATCCACCGGCAAGACACGCCCGGGGGAGAATTTAAAAAGATCGGCGAAACAAAAGATGCCGTCACGGTGGCGTTTACCGACAAGGGAAACCATCTCATAGATGGCGCCGAATACCACTACGCGGTTTCCGCATATCTCAAGGGGGGAACGGTTGAAAGCGCCCTTTCGCCAAGCGTCAAGGCCGCCACGTTCGGCCCGCCCGAAACCCCGGGGGACTTTGCGGCAAGCGCCGGAAAATTCCGCGAAGTGCAATTAACCTGGACGCCCATCAAGAAAGAGGAGATTGCCGGATACGAGCTGTTCCGCACAGTCGAGGGAAAAAAACCCGAATCAATAAAGAAGCTTGCCGGACGCGACGTGGCTTCCTTTACCGATAAAGGGGGGGCTTTTGGCGGCTTGAAAGATAACTCCACCTACCAGTATCGAATCACCTCGTATAACGTGGCCGATGTGTCAAGCGCGCAATCGGATCCGGTGGCGGGCGTAACCAAGCCACCGCCCGCCAAACCGGCCGGCCTTGGCGGAACCAGCGGCGAGGTGAAACAGACATCCCTTAAATGGGACGCCAACGCCGAAAAAGACATCAAGGAATACCTGATCTACCGGAGCGCGGCCGCCGACAAGGGCTTCTCCTCCGCGGGCAGCGCGAAGGATCCCTCGTTCACCGCCGGCAAACTGGATGATGGCGGCACGTACTACTTCCGCGTGACGGCCAAAGACACCGACGGGCTGGAAAGCGAACCGTCCGAGACCATCAGCATCTCCACCAAACCGTTGCCAGCCGCGCCCGGAGCCCCCGCCGCCACCTTGGATCAAGCCGGTATCGGCCTTTCCTGGAGCCCCTCCCCCACCGGCGACGTGGTGAAATACAACGTTTATAAAAAAGCCTTCTTGGGCGGGTCGGTTATCGGAACGGTCACCGAGACCTCTTTCATGGCGGTAAAAGATATTAAGCCGAACACATCGTTCTCGTTCTATGTCACGGCGGTCGATTCCACCGGCCTGGAAAGCAAGCCCTCGCCCGTCGTTGAAATAAAAACGCCGAAATAAGCGGAGCCAGCGGCCGCTTGTCATCCTGAGCCGCGGGCGAAGAATCCCTTTCCGGAAAGGGATTCTTCGCTCCGCCCAGAATGATCCGTCTAAACGGTTATTCAACACCCTGTTACGGGGTCCCGTTTTCGTCTGTTGAAGCGGCGGGCTACTTGCGGTTGATGGCGCGGTGGGCGATGTCCTTGCGGTAGAACATATCTTTGAACTTGATGGACGAGGCCCGCGCGTACGCCCGCTTCGCGGCTTCTTCGATGGTCGATCCCCCGGCGGTAACCCCCAACACCCGGCCTCCGGCGGTTACGGTCTTGTCCCCTTCCAGCTTGGTGCCGGCGTGAAAAATCACCACGTTTTCGGTTTCGGCATCCAGCCCCTCGATGGGAAATCCTTTTGCAAAATCACCGGGGTACCCCCCCGACGCGATCACCACGCAGACGGCGGCGTCGTTCTTCCATTCGGGCGTTACGCTTGTGACATTCCCCGTGACCGCCGCTTCCAGCAATGCCAGCAGGTCGCCGTGGTAACGGAACATCAGCGGCTGCGCTTCGGGATCGCCAAGGCGGACGTTGAACTCCAATACATACGGCTCGCCATTGCTCACCATGATGCCCGCGTAAAGGAAACCGGTGAACGGGCACCCTTCTTCGCGCATCGTTTGAATCAGCGGCGCGATAACCTTGTTTCTGATTTTTTCATCAACTTCCCTTGTCACCACCGGGGCGGGACTGTATGCCCCCATGCCGCCGGTGTTCGGCCCCTTGTCGCCGTCGAAAACCCGCTTGTGATCCTGCGCGCTGGCCAACGGCACGAAGTGCGCGCCATCCGCCACCACGATGTAGCTGGCCTCTTCGCCGGGCAAAAACTGCTCGATGATAATGGTATCGCCGCTGCCGCCAAACACTTTCTTGCCCATCGCGGCGTTGATAAACTCCCGCGCCTCCGCTTTATCATGGGTGACCAGCACCCCTTTTCCGGCGGCGAGGCCATCCGCTTTTATCACCAGCGGAAACGCGGCCGCGTCGAGGTGCGCGATGGCGGAGGCGGCATCGGTGAATTTTTTATAGTGCGCAGTTGGAATGCCCGCCTTGACGAGCATCTCCTTCATGAAGACCTTGCTCCCTTCCAGCCGCGCGGCGCTTTGGGTGGGGCCGAATATCCTCAGGCCGTTTTTTGCAAACAGGTCCACCACCCCTTTGACGAGGGGAATTTCGGGGCCGACGACGGTGAAATCGATCCGCTCTTTTTGCGCGAAGGCAAGCAGCCCATCCACGTCGTCCGCCGCCACGGCCACGTTGACGGCGATGGACGCGGTGCCGGGATTGCCCGGCGCGCAGAACAGTTTTGTCACGCGGGGGCTTTGGCTTAACCGCCACGCGATGGCGTGCTCGCGCCCGCCGCCGCCGATAACCAGTACTTTCATAACGGGCAAAAGTATATCACGGCGGCCGCATGGCGGTGATGAAATGACGAAAGTCATTTGACCCGCGCCCCACTGTGGTAATCTGACGTCCATGCCACACAAGAAAAAGCCGTCCGCCACGGGCCGGATACGCCCGGCCACCTTTGCCCCCTACATGCCGGTGGGGGTTATCGCCATAGCCGAGTTGGAAAAGCTGGTGGCCCGGATGAAGGAGTCCGGCGCGCACAAAGTGAAATTCGGCGGCGAGATGGTCTTTGTCTGGAAAGGGCATGAACGTCCGCACGATCCGGCCCCCGGCTATCAATCGAACAACTTTAAAGCGCCGGTCGTCCGCCCCGTGCGGCTTTGCAGCGCCGAGGTGTTTTGCCAGCGCTATAAACAGCCGGTGCTTTCGCTCGCGCAAACGATAGACGAGCGCTTCCGCGGCACTCCCCTGCCGGTCAAATTGCACATCGGCATCGCCGGTTGCCCCCGGAGTTGCAGCGAACCGGCGGTGAAAGACATCGGCATCATCGGGCACAATCAGGGGTACGAAATCCTGCTGGGCGGCTCGGCGGGACTCGGCCCGGTGCTGGCCCAAAGCGTCGGCCTTGCCAAGGACCAAAAAACGGTTCTCGCCATAATCGAGCGCGTCATCGCGTACATGCAAAAGAGCGGCAAGAAAATGCGGCTGGGACGCCTTATCGCAAAAATCGGCAAGGAACATTTTCTGGAGGAATCGGGCCTCGCCAAGCTGCTCCTGCCGTGGCAGACACCCGCCGAAGACAAATCCGGCGCGGAATAGGCGGCGGCGCCCGGTTGAGGATTGTTTCGCTAACGCCCGCAATGATTTGTCATTGCGAAGCCGTCGAAGAAGGCTGTGGCATTCTCAAACTGAAGCATCACGGGAATAAGGCTTCGTTTTGCATATATCTCCGGTTGATGTAGTATTAGACCGTTAAGCATCATCAATTAAGAACATTGAAATCGTCAGCGCACATATAAGCAAACGCGGCCGTCCGTGTTTGCGGTAATCAACCAAAAATCAATAATCCGCGACGAAAGCAATGAATCACAAAACCGGACGGCGCGCCCCAAAGCGCGCTCCATAATCACCGACCCGACAAGTCTTTTTTCCCACCAGCCGAGGCCCCGGTTTTCATCGCTGCCCGTTGCGCCATCCTTAAAGGAGTTTTTATGGCTAAAGCTGTGGGCGTTTACGTGGATCTGAGCAATCTGAATATGGGAGGCGGCTACGGTATGCGCTTCGACGTGCTGCGCGAATTCGCCAGCCGCGACGGATACAACCCGGTGCGGCTGAATGTGTACGCGGTGTTTGACGAGGAAAAAGGGCGTACCGACAACAATTACCGGTATGGCACCAACGACTTTTATTCCACTCTGCGCGACTGGGGATACAAGGTCATCGAGAAAAAAGTGAAGTGGTTCACCGACGAAATGGGAGTGCGCCACAGCAAAGCCAACACCGACCTGGAAATGGCCGTCGACGCGCTGCTGCAATCCGAAGGGATGGAGAAGGTCATTCTGGCCACCGGCGACGGCGACTTTGTGCAGGTGGCCCGCGCACTGCAAAGCAAGGGGCTGCGCTGCGAGGTGGTCGCCTTTAAAAACGTCTCCTACGATCTGAAAAAGGAAGCCGATCTGTTCGTGAGCGGTTACCTTATTCCCGGCCTTCTGCCGATAGAAGGCGGCGGCGAATGGGCCAGGCCGGGGAGCAAAGTACGCGGCACCTGCAACAAGTTTTTCAAGGACAAGGGATACGGATTCATGCGGTTTTTAAACCGGCTGGACAACCTGTGGGTTACCGATCCGCGCAAGCCGACCTCCCCGTATGGAAGCGCGTTCGCCCACCTCTACAACTTCCGCGACCAGACGGTGGCCGATGAGCTTCCCAGCCGCGACATCGTTTTTGAATTCGAGCTGATACCGGGGGAAAAAGGGATGGAGGCGCGCAACATCGTGCCGGTGAACGAAGGGCGTAAGCGCGGCGGCGGATTCGCGGCAACCGACAGGCGGCCCGCGGCGGACCATGACGGCTATCCGGCGGGTGACGAAGAGCTGCCCGAATATTCCGCCAACACCGACGCGCCATAGGCGCGGTGGAAAAAGGGGGGGGAACGGTGGAGATGACGCTCCCCCCGCCGGCGATTATTTCTTCAAAATCCCTTCGATTTCCAGTTGCAGCTTCACCTTATCGCCCACCACCAAACCGCCGCCATCAAGCTGTTTGTTCCAGACCATGCCGTAATCGGCGCGGATGATTTCCCCTTCCGCGGTGAACCCGGCGCGCTTGTTTCCCCACGGGTCGTTGGCGGTACCCAGAAATTCACCCGTCAGGGTCACCGCTTTGGTAACGCCGCGAATGGTAAGATCGCCGGTGACCTGCATTTTGCCGCCGCCAAGGGACCGGCTGTTTTTTAACGCAAAGGTAATTTCGGGAAATTTTTCCGCGTCGAAAAAATCAGGCGAGCGGAGATGGTCGTCGCGCTTGGGATCGCCGCTGTTGATGCTGGCCGTCTTGATGGCCGCTTGGGCGCTGTTGAGGCCCTTCTTGGCTTCGTCAAAGTCAAAGCTGCCTTCAAAATCGTCGAATTTCCCCTTCACGTTGGAAATAACCAGATGCTTGACGGAGAAGCCGATATTGCAGTGCGACTTGTCCAGAACGTAGGTCGCCGCCGCGGCCCGGCCCGCTCCGCCGATAATGAGAACCATGAGCAATGCCAAAACTTTTTTCATGTAAACCTCCATTATGATTATGCGCGTTATGTTAAGTCCTGCTTGTGTTCATCCCCTTGAGCGGGGACGTTATGCGTATCCGGCGTGTCAGCCGGCGCAAACCCGGTTGCGGCCGCCGTTCTTGGCCTCGTACAACAGCGCGTCCGCCCGCGTGATGGCTTCCTCCAGCGTGGCCTGGGGCTTGACGCAGACACCGATCGACACGGTGAAGCGAAATGTAACGTCGCCATGGCGCGTTACCGCGGCCTCGACCGCTTTCCGGGCCGATTCAAACATCTCTTCCACCGCCGCCGGATTTTTTCCCCGCGCCAACACGCAAAATTCCTCCCCGCCAAAGCGGGCTATCGCGTCCGCGGCTGGCAGGTGCAACGTCAACAAGGCGGCCAAATCCTTGATAGCCACATCGCCCGCATCGTGGCCGTGGGTGTCGTTCACCTTCTTGAAATGGTCGATGTCCAGCATCGCCACCCCCAGTTCCTGCCCGTGCGCCACCGCTTCGAAAAATAGCCGCCCCGCCGCGGAGTAAAAGGCGCGGCGGTTTAAAAGACCGGTCAAATAATCGGTGTTCGCCGTCCGCCGCAACTGATCCATCAGTTCCAGATGGTCGGCGTTGAGGTTGATCCGCCAATTAAACTCTTCGCTGGAAAACGGCTTTTTAATAAAATCGTTGGCGCCGAACTTGAGGAACTTCGCCGCCACATCTTCCTCCCGCGCGCCGGAGAGAACGATGATGGCAAGCTTCTCCCGTTTATGCTTTTTCCGCACGCGGGTGACAAACTCGAAGCCGTCCATCACCGGCATGTAATAATCGGTCACGATGATTTTAACATCGGGGTGCTTTTCCAGTTGATCCAGCCCCTCTTGACCGTCCGCCGCTTCGATCACCGTGTAGAGCTGGGTTTCCAACATCTCGCGCATAGCCACGCGGTACGGGGCGGCATCGTCCACCAACAGAATCTTGAGGCTGCGGTTGCCCAGTACGCGGCGCACGGCGGCGGCCAACACATTAAGATCTTCCGTCGTCCGCTTCAGCAGCAAATCCACCACCACCTTGTCCGCCAGCCGTTGGCGTATCGTTTCATCGTACTTTTCGCATAGCACGATGGTGGGGATTTTTCTGGAGAGCAGATAATCCACCGCGGCGCCGTCCCGCGAGCCCGCAACGGAGAAGCCGGTGACCGCCATGATGATATCTTCGGCGCCGGATTCCAGCAGGCGGCGCGCCTCGTCAAAGCCGGCGGCCGTCACGGTGTGGCACCCGGCCTCGCTGTGCAACTTGGCGGAGATCACGCGGGCAAATGCCGCGTTTTCTTCAATCAGAAGGATACTTTCCATGTTTCCGGAATGGCCCCTTTCAATACACCCTGCACTGCCCCGCCGATTATAGCGCGAAATGGAAAATTAGCGCACCGCGAGATGAAAGCCGACCGCCATGGCCGCCAACGCGAACCCCCCCAGTCCCACCAAGGCGATTGTATGGCCGCGCCAACCGATAACGGTGCGCCCGAACATGAGAAGGGCATAGACGAACCAGACGACAATAATCGGCAGCACCCGCGCCGGCTTCGGCCCCAAAAGCGAACCAAACAGCTTGTTGGCCCAGATCATGCCGCTCAAAACGCCAACGCTGATCAGCGGGAAGCCGAACACCAACGCCCGGTTCAGCAAAAGATCGAGAGTGTCCAGATCCGGCATCCGCTTGAACAGGCCGCTGAAACGGTGATGTTTCAGTTCGTTCTCCTGGATGAGATACATGGCGCTGGCGGCAAACACCACGATGAACGACGAGAGCGCCAAAAACGAAACGGTGTAGTGCATGGTGAGCCAGAAGGCCCGCACCTGCCCCCCGCCGCTCTCTTCCGGCAGCAACATGGAATAGGCCATCAAAAGAAACGCCAGCGGCGAAACAAACGCGCCGACCGACGCGATGCGGCGGAGAAATACGGCAAACACCAGCAGCACCGCCATGGTGGTCCAAGCGAAGAACGAGGTATATTCAAAAGGGGTGGTGTAGGGACCGTGGCCGGTCTTGGCCGAAATGGCCATCAGGCCCGCCGTGTGCAGCCCAAACCCAATCAGCGCCATGATGACCGCCAGCGCGTGAAAAAATTGCCGCCGCACGGCGAGGTGCATGAAAAATTTCAGCATCGCCAAAAAGTAGCAAAAGAGCGCCAAAGTGAGCAATGTCTTCATCCGGCGAATTCCTTGAATATTTCTTCCGCGGTGGGCCGTGCGCCGCCGCGCAGCCGCTCCAGCAAGCCGCTGTTCACGATGGCGGTCATCAACTTCATACGGCGGTCTAAATCCTTTTCCCGCGCCTGGGCCAGTTGCCGCACCTCGCCGAGCAGTTGGAGCATTGCACCGTATTCCGGGCCGAAGTGTTGTTGCATCTCCTTGCGTATCCGCTTGGCCATCGCGGGGCTTTTGCCGGAGGTGGAAATGGCGATGGTCAGGTCCCCCTGTTCGACGACCGCTGGCACAATGAAGGTGCAAAGATCCGGCACATCCACCACGTTGACCGGGATGCCCAGCGCGTTCGCATCGGCGTATACGGCGCGGTTCACCGCTTCGTTATCGGTGCTGGCGATGGCGAGCGCCGCCCCCTGAAGGTCGCCCGCGACATAGCCCCGCGCGAAGTGCGTCACCACGCCACTGTCGATAAGCGGCTTTAGCGACGGATCTATCGCCGGGGCGATCATGGTCACGTTCGCGCCGCATTCCGCCAGCGACTCCACCTTGCGGGCGGCCACCTCGCCGCCACCCGCCACCACGCAACGCTTCCCCCGCAGGTCAAGCATCATCGGATAGAAACGGGGCATTAATTCTTTTCCCCCAGCAGTTTATTAAGCTCGGCCATAAACTCGTTCACATCGCGGAACGACCGGTATACCGAAGCGAACCGCACATAGGCCACCTCGTCCGTATTTTTCAGCTCATCCATGATCGCCTGCCCGATGACGGCGCTCTTGATTTCCTTTTCACCCAGATCCCGCAGCCGTTTGGTCACCCGGTCGATGATGGCCTCTTTCTGCTCCACGCCCACTTGCCGCTTCTCGAAGGCTTTGTCCAGCCCCTTGCGTATCTTCTCGCGGTCGAATTCCTCGCGGCGGCCGTCTTTCTTGATGATGAGCGGCAGCATCTCCTCGATCCGTTCGTGGGTGGTGAACCGGTCACCGCACTTGTCGCACTCGCGGCGGCGGCGGATGATGTCGCCTTCCTTGCTCACGCGCGAGTCGACCACCTTGTTTTCGGTGTTACCGCAAAAGGGACATTTCATCTCGCACTCCTTTGCCCGGCCGCGCGGCCAATTGCCGCCGGGCGCTTCATCATCGTTTGCCGATCCCCGGCTACAGCCGGTTGGCGTAGAGCGGGAATTCCCTTGAAAGCGCTTCCACCTTTTTGCGGACGTCGGCGGCGTTATCCGGCGCATCCAGCGTTTCACCGATCCATTTGGCGATTTGGCGCATCTGCCCTTCTTTCATGCCGCGGGTGGTAAGCGCGGGGGTGCCGATACGGACGCCGCTGGTGACCATCGGCTTTTCCGGATCAAACGGGATGGTGTTTTTATTCACGGTGATGCCCGCTTCTTCCAATGCGTGCTGCGCCACCTTGCCGGTTATCTTTTTCGGACGGAGATCGACCAGCACCAAATGCACATCGGTGCCTCCCGACACGAGGCGGAAACCCTGCGCGGTCAATTCCTCGCCCAGCGCCTTGGCATTTTTCAATATCTGCTGCTGGTACGCCTTGAAGGACGGCTGGAGAGCCTCTTTGAACGCGACCGCCTTTGCCGCGATAACGTGCATGAGCGGCCCCCCCTGTATGCCGGGGAAGACGGCGGTATCAAGATCTTTGGCATATTGCGCGCGGCACATGCTCATGCCGCCGCGCGGGCCGCGCAACGTCTTGTGCGTGGTGGTGGTCACGAAATCGGAATGCGGCACCGGGCTGGGGTGCAGTCCCGCCGCCACGAGGCCGGCGAAATGCGCCATATCGGTCATCAGCATCGCCCCCACTTCGTCGGCGACGCGGCGGAAGGCGGCGAAATCGAGCACGCGCGGATAGGCGCTCCATCCGGCGATGATGAGCTTCGGGCGGTGCTCCTTCGCCAGCTTCAACAGCTCGTCGTAATCGACCTGCTCGGTGTCGCGGTTCACGCCGTAGGCGGCGATCTTGTAGAGGCGGCCCGATATGTTGAGCGGGTGGCCGTGCGTGAGGTGTCCGCCATGCGAGAGGTTCATCCCCAATATGGTGTCACCCGGCTTCAGCGCGGCGAGAAAAATGGCGGTATTGGCCTGCGAACCGGAATGCGGCTGCACGTTGGCGTGGTCAACGCCGAAAAGCTGCTTGGCGCGGTCGATGGCGATCTGCTCCGCCACGTCGACGAACTCGCAGCCGCCGTAGTACCGCCTGCCGGGATACCCTTCCGCGTACTTGTTGGTGAGCACCGAGCCTTGCGCTTCCAGCACCGCCTCGGAGACGAAATTCTCGCTGGCGATCATCTCCAGCGTGTGCGCCTGGCGTCCGGTTTCGTCCTGGATGGCCTTAAAAATTTCCGGGTCGGTTTTGGCAAGTTCGGACATGATGCCCCTTCCTTTAATTACTTATTGTTGTCTTCTTTTTTGTTGTTCAATATTTGGTTCACCGCATCGTGAATCATCTTTTCCACGGCCTTGCTGTCCACTTCGTGATGCTTGTCGAGATAATGCGTCACCACTTTTTTCACCACGTTTTCCACATGGGCCGTATCGATTTTTTCCAGGCGGCGGGCGTGGCGGCCCCCCTCAAAATCGGTGGTGAGCCACGTCATGACGATCTCTTCCGCCACCGCCGGGCCGATGACGCGGCCGCCGATGACCAACACGTTGGCATCGTTGTGCAGGCGGCTCATCCGGGCCGAATAGAGATCGTTGCAAAGCGCGGCGCGAACCCCCTGGTGGCGGTTGGCCGTGATGCTCATACCGATGCCGGTGCCGCAGATGAGCACCGCGCGTTGGTTCTGGCCGGAAGCGATACGCTCCGCCACCACGTGTCCGTAGTCCGGATAATCCACCGAGTCGGTGGAATTGGTGCCGAGATCGTCCACTTCGTAACCCCGCTTTTCAAGGAGTTCCACGACGAATTTTTTCATCCCGACCCCGCCGTGATCGCAGGCTACGGCAATTTTTTCGCTGCTAATGATGCACCCCCGGGTTTCGTTAAAGGTTACGGGTAAAACGGTAAAAGAAGATGCTATTTTATCCCCGCCCCAAAATCAACCGCTAACCCGCTTTTGACCTCAAAGTGCGAACCGAAGGCGAAACTTCGCCGTGGTAAAGCAACGCGGCGTCATGCCAGGCTTGACCCGGCACCCAGAAACATTATCAAAGCTCTCTTCATCTTTACGCCTCTCCAATTGCTATAAAGCAAGACCCGGCCCCATTCGGTGGTATCTCAGTTTGGGATTGCCGCGGCCATCTTCGATGGCCTCGCAATGACAAATAGTTGTCATTGCGAGTGTTAACGAAGCAATCTCATGTTCCATTCAAACATTAATTTCAAACTGAGACACTTGTATCTTGGAAATCGTAGAATTTCATTAAGTGGAAACCGGGGAAAACTGATGAGACACTCATGGGAGACACCATGTTCGGTAGATAAGTTTCCCCGGTCTTCCGACAGACTCTG
>JAHFEK010000093.1 GCA_023248495.1 Nitrospinales bacterium | reverse complement strand
ACCGACGAGGTTGTATACCAGAAAGACGGTGAGCGCCATCGCGAGGTTGGTGTTCACGTTGGAGGTTGGGCTGGAACAGCCGGGGACGAGGCCGATCATGTTCGCGCTGAAAATGAAGAACGCCAGCGTGCCGAGAAGCGGAAGGAACCGCTTGCCGCCGTGGCCGATGTTCGACTCCATGGTATCCACGAGGCCGACAACCACCGCTTCCACCATGTTCTGCCAGCCGGACGGAATGAGCTTCATCGAAACGCGGGCGGCGATGGTCAGGAGAACAAACAACGCCATCACCACCCAGGTGTACGCGACGTGCGGATAATGCTCGAGGCCCGGAATGGTCAAATATAAAAATGGCTCGCTCATGCTTCCCCCCTGTTCAGCGCGGGAACGGAGGCGAATACCGCCACCACCACCACCGAAAGTCCCACAAGAAACGCCACCGGTTCTATGCCGAGGCGGATAATCACGTACAATTCAGCGGCGAGGATCGCGTACCGCACGAAAAAAGAGAGTATCCCCGCGCCCTTTCCGTCGGCGGGCTTCACACCCGGGACTACGATCCGCTTGAGCACCTGCGCGCCAAGCCGGAAATTCGCCACCGCCACCAATCCGCCGACCACGACCGCCAGCGCGTACGCCTTCGTATAAAAGACGGCGGCGCTGGCCGCAAGCAGGGCGGTGATAAACAGCGCCTTAATGGTTATTATCCTGTCAATTCCCACGTCTCGTACCCCTTGCAACCGTCCTGTATATGTTCAAAAATCCGGCCGCCACACCCAACAGCATGAACACAAGCATCAGCACCGGCCGGGTTCCAAGATGTTTATCCAGCCAATACCCCATGCCGAACCCGATAAAAGTGGAAACGACTATCTGCGTCCCCACGCTGGCGAGAACCGTCAGTTCCATATAGCTGGAACCGCGTTTCCCGTCTTTTTTACCCAACGCCAATCCGTTCTAAAAATGTTTGGCAATGCTATCAGCATCCCCCGCCCCTGTCAAACGGATTTACACCGCGATGCGGCCCCTTTGCCCCGCCGGCCAGGTGAAATTTTTTCACGAAGATTTTTGATGATTGTACAACGGCCTTTTGTGCATAATTGCGGGAACGGGAAAGGCCGAAAGCGGGACACATATGTCCGATGGCCGGGATTCGCTCTGGTTTTACATGGATGGAAATGCACAGATGAAAATTCAGTTTGTCGACCTTGGCGCGCAGCAGAAAAGAATACGGGACAAAGTTGAAGCCAGGATCAAAAAAGTGCTTGATCACGGGCAATATATCATGGGGCCGGAAGTGGCCGAGCTTGAGGCCGGGCTTGCCGCGTATGCCGGGGCCAAACACTGCATCTCCTGCTCATCCGGCACCGACGCGTTGCTGATGGCGCTGATGGCGTACGACATCAAGCCGGGCGACGCGCTGATCACCACCCCCTTTACGTTCATCGCCACGGCCGAAGTGGTGGCGCTGCTGGGCGCCACGCCCGTTTTCGCCGATATCGACCCCGCCACGTTCAACATCAACCCGGCGCTTGTTTCCGCCGCCGCCGATAAGGCCCGCGGCATGGGGCTTATCCCCCGCGGCATCATCCCCGTGGACCTCTTCGGGCTTCCCGCCGATTTTGACGGCATCCTTGAAACGGCGCGGCAGCGCGGATTGTTCGTCCTGGACGACGCGGCGCAGGGGTTCGGAGGCATCTACAAAGGGAAAAAAGTTGGAAGCATCGGCGACATTTCGGCCACAAGCTTTTTCCCCGCGAAACCGCTGGGATGTTACGGCGATGGCGGGGCCGTATTCACGGAAGACGACGGGCTGGCGGACAAGATGGTTTCGATACGGATACATGGCAAAGGGAACGACAAGTACGACAATATCCGCGTTGGCATCAACGGCCGGATGGACACCCTCCAGGCGGCGATCATGATCGAGAAGCTCGCCATTTTCGAGGAAGAGATCGTCATGCGCCAAAAGGTGGCCGCCGCCTATACGGAAGCGCTGGCGGACGTGGTGGAGGTTCCGGCGGTTCCCCAGGGATACCGGAGCGCATGGGCACAGTATTCGGTGCTTTCAGACCGCCGGGAAACCATCATGAAGGCCTGCCAGGAAGCCGGGATACCCATCGCCGTCTATTACCCCAAACCGCTCCACATGCAAACGGCGTTCAAATATCTCGGCTGCAAGCCCGGTGACTTCCCGGAAAGCCAGCGCGCGGCGGAAAGGATTTTCAGCCTTCCGATGCATCCTTATCTGAAAGATGGGGAGATGGGATATATCACCGACACGATTCGCCGGGCGGCAACGCGCAAGTAATTTTCTTTAACGGTGGGTACATGCTCTCAGCATGTACATTGGCGCACAGCGCCAAGAAGAATTGACGGCCCCCTTGGGCCGATGGTTGTTGCCATCCTGAACCGCAGGTGAAGGATCTCTTTCCCGAAAGGGATTCTTCGCCTACGGCTCAGAATGACAGATCAATTAAAATTCCTTGAAATCGTCATCGTCGAACGGAATAACCTCTTCGGCCTTCACGGACTTGGGCCCTTTCGACGCTTGAGCCGGGGCCGGAGCCGCCCTGCGCGGCGCGGGAAGGCCCTTCGGTTTCGCCATTGGCTTCGCC
>JAHFEK010000068.1 GCA_023248495.1 Nitrospinales bacterium | reverse complement strand
AGAAGACGGGGTCGGCAATGCGGGGCGGTTTTTCCCCTCCCTCCGCTGTCATCCTGAGCCGCGGGCGCTTGGTACCACAGGTTTTAACCTGTGGTTGCGCCGACAGGCGCAAGAAAACCGCGGCCTTCAGGCCGCGCAACAGAATGAATTCTGTTGTACCCACGCCAAAAAGGGTAACGGCAGGCATATTGCCTACCCTGCCCGGAAATAATAGGCGGCGAAACCTCCGCAGCCAGCCGCGCACAATCCGCCTCGGTAGGCACGGCAATCCTGCCGTGCAATTGGCCCAAGGGGCCGAAATCGCTTGGCGCTGCGCGCCAACGGGAGGCAAGATTGCCTCCCCTACCAAAAAAGCGAGGCCCTTACGGGCCTAAGGTAAAAGAGTAAGGGGGTTACTGGGAACAACGGAACCCGACCCTGCTGTCACGACTGTCCGGCGTACTGTAGTTCCGGAGGGCAGTGCGCAGAGTAACCGCATCAGAGAACCACGAACCGCCGCGAAGAACCCGCTCCTTCTTGCTGTCATTGTACCAACTGTCCGTCCACTCCCACACGTTGCCGCTCATGTCATACAAGCCCAAGCCGTTAGGTTTCTTCCCGCCAACAGGGTTCGTTTTATAGCTGGAGTTCTCTTCGTACCAGGCATAGTCACCCACGCTCGATTCATCGCTAGTTCCGGCATAGGTTTGTCCCTTCCCGCTACCCGCCGCGTATTCCCACTCCTGCTCCGTCGGCAGGCGTTTACCAACTTTCTTGCAATAGGCGGTTGCCTCGTCCCAAGTCACCCGCTCCACCGGGCATGTGGGACAATCGGTGAACTTCGAGGGGTTGTTTCCAATTACCCGCTGGTACGCCTCCTGTGTTACCTCTGTCTTGTCCATATAAAATCCGCCGCTCCCCTGTTGCACATACACCATTCCCTCATGTCCGTCGCCGCTTGGCGCGGGGGCAGGAGGCGGAGCGGCAACAGCCGGTGCGCTTGCTTGCGGAGTGGATTTCTTTACCGATACGATACGGCTTTTCGCCAGCGGGGCGAATGACCCCTTGGGATACGATTCCAGATACGCCGCAAAATCATTGGGGTTTACGCTATCTTTAATGCTATTCCAAAAAGCAAGTTCCATGTCGTTGCCGCCCGCACCCTTGGACGCTTGCGCCGCAGGGGCTTCAGCGGCAGGGGCCGCGACAACGCCCGCAATCGTCTTAAGCAATTCCGATACCTTGTTTTCATTGCACCCGTCACAGGACTTCTGCTCGGAAAATATAGCCAGGTCGTCAATGACATCGGTGATTTTAAGGGACATGGAATACCCGCCACCGCTGGTTCTGCGAATATTCGCTATGCCGATGTACGGTACGCCCTCTTTCGTCTGGAATGCCAGCGCCACATCCTGCAGGCACTTCGTCTCGTCACACTCTTTGCCCGCCTTCGCCTCGGCGCTCCGTTGCTTGTATACCGTGTTTACCCTTTCCACAACCCGCTGACCGGAGTAGACCACATACTTCTCGGAAAGGCTTTTCACCAGCGCCGCCTCGTACTGCGTCATTTCATCCTGCGGAATGTCCTTCGTCGGCCTCAGCGGCATCAGCACCACCGCCTCCTTCGCCGGTTTCTTCTCTGCCTTCTTCTCCGCCGCGTGGACGGAAAAGGCAACGCCGAAAACCAAAAGGAATGCAAGCAGAACGGCAACCGGGAATTTCACCATCTTCCCGGATTGGCACATCATTGAATTACCCAGAACTTCCCCCTTCCGCCGATACCGGCACAGTCCCCATACGATTTACGGAATTATAAAACAGCGGTAAATAAAAGCAACATGCGCTGCTTTGGTGGGTACCCAATTTATTGGGTACATCATGCCGCAAGGCATGACCTCTCTCTTGGCGCGTTGCGCCAATGTACACAATAAATTGCGTACCCACCGAGAAGACAGGGTCGGCAATGCGGGGCGGTTTTTCCCCTCCCTTCGCTGTCATCCTGAGCCGCGGGCGCTTGGTACCACAGGTTTTAACCTGTGGTTGCGCCGACAGGCGCAAGAAAACCGCGGCCTTCAGGCCGCGCAACAGAATGAATTCTGTTGTACCAACGCAAAAAGGGTAACGGCAGGCATATTGCCTACCCTGCCCGAAAATAATGGGAAGCAGGAGGAAAAGAACAGTACTAGCTTGGGGCGAAAAAAACGCTTATTTTTTTGTTTTGCAAACTAACCCTTTTAGGGTAATTTATGCAAGCATTCGTTACATTTTAATTGTACGCAATAAAGGTGTTTTGCGGATAGTGTCTCAGTTTGAAATTACTGTTTGAATGGAGCATGAGATTGCTTCGCTACCGCTCGCAATGACGGTTATTTTGTCATTGCAAGGCCATCAAAGATAGCCGTGGCAATCCCAAACTGATACACCACCGCCATGCGCCACATATTGCATTTTTGAGGCAACCTGATGAGTGTCGAACGGTTTGGCGATTACCTGATTGCGAAGGGGACGATCACTTCGCGGCAATTCAATGACGCCCTCACCCGGCAAAGCCGGTCCCGGCTGCTGGGGCAGATAGCGAAAAACGAAAAACAGCTTTCCGAAGAAGAGGTTCTGCGGATCCTCGGATTCATCAAATCGCACCCGCATCTCCGTTTTGGCGAGGTCGCGCTTGCCCTGGGATACCTCACCGTGGGCCAAATGCGCCACCTGCTTGACGCCAGCATCGCCGACCAGGCCCAATTGGGGGAAATACTGGTGCGCGAGGGGGCGCTGACGCAGCAAATACTGCATCAGGAATTGGCCGAGTTCAGCAGCCAGCGCCGCCGGTTGCGGCGGGTATTGATCTGCGAGCCGGACGTGTTCATAAGCCGGCAGCTTAAAATGATATTGAAGAAACACGGCTATGAAGTCGAGATCGTAAAAGAAGCCGCCGCGGCCATTGCAAGCGCGCGGCAACACCCGCCGGACATTCTGATCGCCGGCGAAGGGGAAAGCGGTTCGGGCGGCCAAGACCTCTGCCGCCTTTTTTCCGGGGACGGGGCGTTCGCGGATGTCAGGCCGGTATATCTATCCACCCGGCTCACCCCCGATACCATGCATGCGGCGTTCGATGCGGGCGCGGCCTATTTCCTGCGCAAGCCGTTGCATCAAACCGAGGTTATCAACCTTCTGATTGAAATCGACCACGGGGAATGCAAGGGGCGGCCGGAAAAAATCCTGATCGTTGACGACAGCCCCGGCGCGCGCGCGGCGATCCGCCGCGAACTGTCGTTCGGCTGGAACCGGCTGTTCATGGCGGACAACGCCGCCACCGCCGCCGCGGCCGCCGAAAGGGAAAAACCGGATGTCATCCTCATAGACGCGGACATGCCGGATGTTGACGGATTAACCGTCTGCCGGATGCTTAAGGAACGGGAAACGACGGCGAATATTCCGGTCATGCTGCTATCGCCGGGCATCACCGCATCCTTCCGCCGCCAAGGATTTGAAGCGGGGGCGGTCGAGTTCTGCCCAAAACCGTTCAAGCCCAGGCAACTCGCGAATGCCGTGGCGCGGGCATTTGACTCCACCTTGAAACCGAAACCGGAAAAAATACTGGCGGTGAGCGACCATCCCGCCCGCCGCCACATCCTTCATTACTACCTCACAAAAAACGGTTACAGCGTCATCAGCGCCCACGGCGGCCATCAGGCGGCGCGCCTGCTGCCGCTGAACGCGCCCGCGCTGGTGGTGACCGACGCCGCGATGGGGGGGATGGACGGCATCGAGCTGACCCGCCACATCAAGCGCAGCGACCTCCATCACCGCACCCCGGTGGTGACGCTGACGGCAAATGACAGCGAAATGGAGCGGGCCACCGCGGCCGGCGCCAACGATTGTCTGGCGGCGCCATTCGACGAGTTGGCCCTGATGGCGGCCGTCAATGTCCATCTGTGCGGCAAGTCCCTGATCGAAAACCTCTGGCGCGAGAATATCCGGCTCAGCGGCGCGTTGGACGAATTGGAGGCTGAACGCGAGCGGCTCGAATCCATAGTGTCGTCCGACCCGTTGACCGACCTGGCCAACCGGCGCGGCTTTGACCATTTTCTGCGGGAAAAATGGCGTCATGCGCGGCGCGAAGGGAAAACGGTGGCGCTGCTGATGATCGATATGGATTTTTTCAAGCCATTCAACGATAACTACGGCCACGAGGAAGGGGAGGAATGCCTGCAACAGGTGGCCAACGCGGTGCAACAATGGACGCGCCGCGCCGCCGATCTGGCCGCGCGGTATGGCGGCGAAAAATTCGCCGTGGTGCTGCCGGACACCGGCCTTGAAGCCGCCGCCCGCATTGGCGAAGAAATCCGCGCCGCCGTGCAAGGCCTTCAGTACCGGCACGGATTCTCGCCCGCCGCCGGCGTGGTCACCGTGAGCGTGGGCGTGGCATCCGTGCCGCCAAAAACGGGCATCGAACCGGCGCACTTGGTAAAGCTGGCGGAACAGGCGCTGCATAACGCCAAACAGGGCGGACACAACCGCGTGGCGGCATTGCTGGAACACTCGCTGACAGCGTAAAACCGGCCGGCCGCTACCCCGCCAGGCCAAGCCGCGGGGCCAACAGCATCAGCCCCCCCATAATCACGAAAAAGCTGATTACGTCCAGCCAAAAACCGGCGGTTATCATGTGCCGTATCGGCACCCGGCCGCTGCCGTAAACAATCGCGTTCGACGGCGTGGATACCGGCAGCATGAACGCCATGCTGGCCCCCAAACAGACGCCGATCACCGGCGGCGCGGCCGGCACCCCGGCGGTGGCGGCGATTGAAATGAAAAGCGGCGCCAGCATATTGGCCGTGGCGGTGTTCGAGGTCACTTCCGTTATCAGGATCGCCAACGCGGTGGCCACCGCCGTGATGGCCCAAAGCGACGACACGCCGGTTCCCTCGATGATGAGCTTGCCCATCGCGTCCGCCAGCTTCGTGCTGAACATGAGGCCGCCGAGCGACAGCCCCCCGCCGAACAGCAGGATGGTTCCCCAATCGATACGCTTCGCGTCATCCCACCCGATGGTGAATTCGCGCCGCTCCCAGTTAACCGGCATGAGGAAGAGGAACATCACCGCGATAAGCGAAACCACCTCTTCGTGCAGATGCGCCTCGAAAAAAACGTAAAGCCGGTTATCGGTTCCACCGGCGGCGGCCACCACGCCGGGAAAGAGCCACAGGCCCACCGCCAGCAAAAACGCGAACAGCGTGTTTTTCTGGCCGCGGGTCCAGGGGCCGAGCTCATCTTTTTTTTCGGCCATGTACCCGGCGAGTCCGCGTATGCCGCCGGCGGGCGGGCGGTAGCGGAAATACATGTAAAGGATCATTATCGCGATCATCGCCGCCATGATAGGCATGGCCAGCTGCATCCAGACGAAGAAAGGGATTTTTATGCCCGCCAATTTGTCCAGCATACCGATACCGATAAGATTGGGCGGCGTGCCGATGGGGGTGCCGATACCGCCGATCAGCGCGGCATAGGCGATGGCGAGGAAGAGGCCGATATTGAAGCGGTTTCCCGCCCCTTTCGCCAGACTGCTTACGATGTCGGCGATACCGGCGGTTATCGGAAAAATCATCGCGGTGGTCGCGCTATCGCTTATCCACATGGAGATGGCGGCGGGCAGCAGCGCGACCGCAACGAAAAGCCGGAAGAAACTTTCCCCCACCCACTTGCGCGAGAGCACCCACACCGAGATGCGATAGTCCAGCCGGTGCGTCTTCATCGCCTCGGCCAACATGAAGCTGCCGATGAAGAGAAAAATAATCGGGTGCGCGAAAGGGGCAAAAACATTTTTAGCGCTTTCGATGCCAAGCAGCACGCAGAGTACCGGCCCCAGCAGCGCGGTGGCGGGTATCGGTATCGGCTCGCCCACCCAGTACACCATCACGAGCGCGAGCACGGCGGCCAGCCGGTGCGCCTCCGGCGAAAGCAGCGGCAACGGCAGAAAAAGAATCAGCGCGAAAAGCGCCGGCCCGGCAAAAAGCGACACCGTGCGCCGCATCCGCACGAACGCCTGCTCCCGCCCGCTTATCTCCTCCACCGGCGCGTAACGATGATCCATGCCCCGCATTTTACGTCACCGGCGCACATAATACGAAACGTGCCGCAAGGCGCATGGCATAAATGCCGAAGCCGTGGTGTAGAATTGGGCCGCCATGAAAAAACTGATACGGGGCATTGTCGAGTTCCGCCAAACGCTGCGGCCCGAATACGCCGAAAAGTTCGCGCGCCTCGCGCTGGGCCAAAGCCCCGACACCCTTTTCATCGCCTGCTCCGACAGCCGCGTGGTGCCGAACCTTTTCGCCTCCACCGATCCGGGCGATTTGTTCGTCATCCGCAACATGGGAAACCTCATTTCCCCCTGCGGTGCCGACGGCGTCTCGCGCGGCGATGTTTCCGAAGCGGCGGCGATAGAGTTCGCCGCCCAAACGCTTGGCATCACCAGCATCGTCGTCTGCGGCCACTCCGAATGCGGCGCGATGAAGGAGCTGATCGGGGGCGTACCCCATCCCGAAATGCCGATGCTGCAAACGTGGCTGCTCAACGGGTATCCATCGGTGGCGCGCATGGAGAACGAGGGATGGATCGATTCCGCCCTCGCGCCGCATAACCGCCTTTCGCAGGCAAACGTGCTGCAACAGATGGAACACCTCAAGACCTATCCCGCCGTGCGGAAGCTGATGGCGGAAGAAAAACTGACCTTGCATGGCTGGTGGTTCGATATCGGATGCGCCGAGGTGTTCGCCTTCGAGGAGGGGCAGGGTTTCGTACGGATCGACGAAGCGGAGGCCGCGCGCATCCTCCGGCGGCTCGACGATACACACGGCTGATTTTCCACCGGAGGGCCATGTGACAAATGGCATATCTTCCGGTTTTTTCCTGTGCGACGATGTTCGCTCAACCGCAACGCACCGGGACAACAACGCAAATGGAGGCTTTTACATGAAACAATTTTTGATGCTTGCCGCCGCGCTTTTCTTTATGGGATCCCCCGCCATGGCCGCCGAACACAGCCACGATCACGCCGCCAAACCGGTCGATCCGCACGCGCACGCGCACGCGGAAACGGCGGAGAACGGACACGCCGATTTAACCCTGATGCACGTGATGCACGATCTGGGGGCGAACCTGAACCGCATCCACTGGGGCATCATGACCAACAACCGCTACATGGTGGAGCAGGGGGCCGCGGGCATCGCATCGCACCCGATGCCCAAAGGGGGACTCAAGCCCTACATCAAGAAGAACGCGGACATGATTAAAGACGCGGTGCCGGTCTATGACGAGATGGTTCACAAAACGGCGGATGAGATAAAAGAAAAAGCCGCCACCGCTTCGATGCTGGAACTGCAAAAGATGGCCGCCACCATCGGCGAAGGCTGCGTCAACTGTCACGACGTGTTCAGGAATCCCTGAACGGCGGCGGCTGTATCATTCCGAGCGCGGCGAAAGGGAACGCCGGAAAAAACTCTCAATCCGGCGCTCCTTCGCCCAAGACCCGGGATGACATCGGCGCGCTCAAAAAAGCAGCCCTAGGGCCTTACGCGGTTATACGCTTCTTATTTACCGGTCTCCTTGGGGTCGTATTCGATTTCGTCAACATTGCCGTCGCTGTCCAGCTCGATCCGTCCTTCACCCTTGTAGCGGTTTGTCGTGTGGACGTAATCGTGGCCAAAGTAAAAAGGCGCGAACTGTTTGCCCGACGGATGCGAAATGGTTTGGTTGGGCTTTCCAAGTATTGCCACCATCTGGGATTGGGTCATCCCCACATTAATTTTTGAAAATTTGCTGCTGGCCGGGATATGTTGCGCGGCCTTCTTGGAATCCGGCCCTTCGGCCTTGCCGGATGTGCCGGTGGAACCGCACCCCATCAAGCCAACGAATAACAAAAGCGCCAGTAATTTATGCACCATACATCCCCCTTTTTAAATTGTGGCCATCACCGCTTGCGGATCGCCCCGGATTGCCGCCGGCGGATTTAGCATACGGTATAATATAAACATTGAAAGAGCAAATGCGCGCGGTGTCCGCCGCGCGGGGAGGGCGCGGTTCTCCACGGGCCGCCCATATAGATAAAAACTATACGGCGAGCACCGCCTTCTTCAATTTCTCGCGCACTTCCATGGCGTGCGGCTTCAGCGCTTCGATGCCGATGGCCCCCATTGCCGCCAGCGGATCGATGGCCGACACGTGAACCGCGCCGTCATCCCCTTCGTACACGATGACGTTGCACGGCATCATCAGGCCGATCTCGGTTTCGGCGGCAAGCGCTTTCTGGGCGAACTTCGGGTTGCACGCGCCGAGAATCTTATAGCGTTTCATCGCCGTGCCGATTTTTTCTTTAAGCGTTCGTTGAACATCGATTTCGGTGAGGATGCCGAATCCCTGCTCTTTCAGTGTTTCACGGATGCGTTTTTCGGCTTCGTCGAAGCCAATGGTAAGGCCGCGCGAAAGGCCATAGCCGGTTTCCTGCATAATATCTCCTGTATTAATGGGTTATCTGCGGGGTATCGAGCCTCTTTTGCCCGTTTCGGTTCATTATTATAGCCCGTGCCGCACGATAAGTCCCCGGCCGGGGCGTGGATGCGGTATAATGACGCCAATTGAAGAAACTGGGGGCGCACCGGTTTCGACGGGAATACGGCGATCGCACAGGGCATGCCGAGGGTTACGTCCTCGTAATAACGTTAAGCGATTTTAATCGCCGAAAACTTCGATTACGCTCTCGCGGCTTAATAACCCGTGAGCATCCAATGCGGGGCTCTCCGGCGGCGCCGCAAAGGATGTTATACAAGGCCGGATGGTTCCAACCAGGTCAACGGGGGTTGGGATGAGATGAACCCGCGATGCGGGGAACGTTGATGGTGGACGGTCGAGCCTGTCTTCGGGCGCGCCGTTTGCGACAATAAATCGAAGACTACGCATGTAGTCCTGACGTTCAATGGTTTTCGGACAGGGGTTCGACTCCCCTCGCCTCCACCATGAATACAAAACCCCCCTTTCCACAAAAGGGGGGTTTTGTATTCATCGCCGGTGATGAAAGGGGAGTCGAAGCAAGCCGCCGTGCCCGACCGGTCAGGGAGGGCAAGCGAGCGTGATGCGAGCTTAGGTGGCGCGTCGGGGCCGATGGAGCGGCGGCATGGACGCCGCCGCGAGAGTGGCCGACTCCCCGGGGGCCGCGGCCCGGAGCCGCGTGAGCGTGACGCGAACGCGAAGCCGGGCGTACTTCCCCTCGCCTCCGCAGGATATTCCCTCTGGTGTTATATAACATGATACGTTATATTTGTTGCCAGGCATGATACATGCGTTTGGGTGCGTGAAAACGAGGGAACTGTTTGTTACCGGTAAAAGCAGGCATTTTCCTTTGGGGGTTTGCAAGGCGGGATTAAGGAAACTTGATTACCTTCATGCCGCGAAGCGGATGGATGACTTGGCTAGAGTGCCGGGAAACCGGTTTGAGGCGCTAAAAGGCGATTACGAAGGATTTTACAGTGTCAGGGTCAACGACCAATACCGGATCGTTTTCCGATTTGTGGAATCCGATGCATATGGCGTCAAAATGACCGATTATCACTAGAAACGGGAGCCAGCAATGGAAATAAAAAGGAAGCCGACCCATCCGGGAGAGATTTTACGGGAGGATTTTTTAAAGCCGCTCAACTTGACCCAGATGGCGTTGGCAAAAGCATTGGGGATCACCTTTCGCACCGTCAATGAAATTGTCAATGAGCGGCGGAATTTAAGCCCCGAAATGGCGGTGAAGCTTGCGCGATATTTTGGGACATCGGAGGAAGTATGGCTGAATT
>JAHFEK010000026.1 GCA_023248495.1 Nitrospinales bacterium | reverse complement strand
GGTCAGCGGCCCGGCGTCTCCCTGCGTGTTCCACGCTTTGCAGTTGGCGGCGCACGCGTGGCAGCCAACGCATTTGTGCAAATCTATGACCAGCGCTTTCTGGCTCATTTCTTTTTGCCCCGCATAAATTCATAGCGCAGGATGTTGGCCCGTTTTTCCATGTGGGCTGGTGGTTTCAGCGTCTGGAATTGCGGCCAATGGCCGGTTTCATCCGCTTTGTATATCTTCACGCGCAGGTCGTACCACGCGGCCTGCCCCGATATCGGGTCGGAGTTGGAAACGCGCTTTCCCGAAAATTCGTTTACGATTTCGTCCGTGATGCAGTGGTTGAGCAGGAAAGCCTTGCGGGCTTCGTCCGCTTCCGGGTCGAGGTTCCACGCGCCGGACATTTTGCCGATGGCGTTCCATGTCCATACGGTGTCGGGCTGCACCGCCTCGGAAAATTTCACCTGCACCCGGATTTTTCCGGTGGGGCTTTCCACCCATGCCCAGTCCATGTCGGCGATGCCCAGCACACCCGCCTTGTCCGGGTTCATGTAAAGGAAGTTCTGCCCTATGATCTGCCGCAGCCATGCGTTCTGGCTGTCCCAGCTGTGGTACATCGGCATCGGACGCTGTGTGATGGCATGGAACGGAAAATCTTTAACCGGTACTTGCGTCTGCTCCAGCGGCTCGTACCAGAAGGGAACCGGATCGAAGTATTTCAGTATCCGCTGGCGTTGCGCTTCGGTGGCCGGTTGGCGTCCCGGCCTCTGCCCTTTAGCGGCGAGACGGAAGCGTTGCAGCACCTCGCTGTAGAAGTGCATGATGATAGGGTCGTTCAGGCGGATTAATTTGTGCTTCTGCGACCAGTTCAGGTATCCCTGATTGATGTTGCGGTTATAGCGGATGGAAGGCTCCAGCTCTATCTCGAAGAATGAGTGGTTCTTGATATAGGCTTCCCACTGGTTCGGATTCGGCTCGCCCACAAGGTGCTTGTCGCCATTGGGGCCGCGCCATCCGGCAAGAAAGCCGACGCCGCTGCCGGGGGCCGATTCCCATCCGGTAATGAATTCTTTGTAGGTTAAAAACGGTTTGCCGTTCACGTCGCCAAAGCCGGGAAGTTCCAGCGCGTGTGCGAGGTCGATTAGCGTCTGCTGAAAGGGGCGGCTATCCCCCTTCGGCGGCAAAATCGGCTGGCGGATGGCGTCGGCGGGGTGATCGTAATCGCTTATCGGGCGGTCCAGCAGCGATACCACGTCATGCCGTTCAAGGTAGGTGGTGTCCGGCAGCACGAGGTCGGCGTAGGCCACCTGCTCGCTGAAGAACGCATCGCTCACCACGAGGAACGGAATGCGGTATTCGCCGTCCGCGTCCTTCGCCGAAAGCATCTTCATCACTTCGCCGGTGTTCATCGTGCTGTTCCAACTCATGTTCGCCATGAAGAACATCAGCGTGTCAATGCGGTACGGATCGTAGTTGTGCGCGTTGGTGATGACCGATTGCATCATGCCGTGCGCCGTTAGCGGAAATTCCCAACTGAACGCCTTGTCGATGCGGACGGGGTTGCCGTCGCTGTCCACCATCAGGTGGTCGGGGTTCGAGGGGAAGCCGAGTTCGGGATTGGGGAGCGGCGTGTTCGGCTTGATGAGGTCGGGCGAGTTGATCGGCTTGGGGCAGGGGGGTATCGGCTTGGGGAAGGGGGCCTTGTAGCGGAAACCGCCGGGCCGGTCGATGATGCCGAGGAGCATCATGAATATCGAAAGGGTGCGGCCGGTCTGGAAGCCGTTGCTGTGCGCCGCGATGCCGCGCATGGCGTGAACCGATACCGGCTTGCCGGTGACGGTCTTGTGGTCGCGTCCCCACACGTCCGTCCACTCAATCGGCAGGGTGATGACTTCGTCGCGCGCCATAATGCCGGCCTCCAGCGCCACGCGCTCTATCTGTTCGGCGGGAACACCGCAGATTTTGGATGCCTGTTCCGGCGAGTACTCCTTCATCACGCGGTCATGCAATAATTGGAAGCCGGTGGTCAGCGTCCGCCCGTCGGGGCTTTTGAAGCTCCCTAACAGCGCCGGTTCGGTGTCCAACTGGTGGGCTTCCACCATCTTGTTTGTCTTGAGATCCCAAACAACGTGCTGGGTCTGTTCCATATCTTTCTCGGCCAGCATGAAGGGGAGGCCTTCGTTGGCGCTCCCTTCGGTCATGTCGAGCAGGTAAGCGGCGTTGGTGGTGTCGAGGAGGAACTCCTTGTCGAAGAGGTTGTACTTCAGCAGAACATGTATCATCCCCATAATGAGCGCGCCGTCGGCCCCCGGTTTCACCGGCAGCCATTCGTCCGCCACCGCCCCGTAGCCGGAACGCACCGGATTGATGACCACCAGCTTGCCGCCGTGGTCTTTCAGTTGGGCGAGGCCCAGCTTGATCGGATTGCTGTCGTGATCCTCGGCCACGCCGAAGAGGAACATGTACTTGCAGCGTTCAAAATCGACGCCGCCGAACTCCCAACTCGAGCCGCCCATGGAGTAGATCATGCTGGTGGCCATGTTCACCGAGCAGAAGCCGCCATGCGCGGCGAAATTCGGCGTGCCGAATTGTTTGGAGAAGAAGGCGGTCAGCGCCTGCATCTGGTCGCGTCCGGTGAAGAAAGCAAATTTTTTCGGGTCGGTGGCGCGAATGTGTTTAAGCCGTGAGGTAAGCATCTCCATCGCTTGTTCCCACGATATTTCGTCGAATTCGGCCTGGCCGCGTTCGGCCCCTTTTTTGCGGAGCAACGGCTTGGTGATACGCGCGGGGCTGAACTGTTTCATGATGCCGGAAGAACCCTTCGCGCAGAGAACTCCCTTATTGGTGGGGTGGTGCGGGTTTCCCTGAATGTATTTTATTTGCCCGTCCTTCAGCGTGATTTTGATGCCGCAGCGGCAGGCGCACATGTAGCAGGTGCTGTACTTGATATCCTCGCCCGGCGCGAGCGTATGACCGTCTTTCACCGTGTGTTCAGGCATCGATTTCCTTGTAAACAATTATATGGCATGAATGCTATAGAACGCCCGTTAATTCTGCAAAGCAGTAATACTCATGGGGCAATAAGCGTTGCTTATTGAGGATTTATTGATCGTTATTGAGTGAAGATGAATGGCCGGTTTTGGATTATAATGCGGCAATTGTTCTAGAGGGCGTCTCATGATGCTGAAAAAAGTTGCGTCATCCTGAGGGAACGTCGGCGTCTGCGTCATCCTGAGCCGCAGGCGAAGGATCTCTTTTCGGAAAAGGGATTCTTCGGTATGCGTCAGAATGACCGGCATAAACGGGAAGGTTTTATAAATGCTGGATTTTCGGTACCAGGTGTTTTTGTCGGTTGCCCGCCATCTGAGTTTTTCCAAGGCGGCCAAGGAGCTATCGCTCACGCAACCGGCGGTCAGCTTTCAGATACGACATCTCGAAGAGCAGTTTAAGGCGCGCCTCTTCGTCCGCTATCCCAACCGGATCGAGCTGACGCCCGTCGGCGAGCTTCTCCATAAGGAGCTTGCCCATATCCATCAGGAAAGCCAGCGGGTTATGGAGAAGGTGATGCAGAAGCTAGGCCAGTCCTGGGGCACCCTCGTCATCGGCGCGTCGACCACCATCGGCAACTTCTTTTTGCCGCCGGTGGTGGCGAAATTCAAGCGCGGCCATGCCAACGTTGCGGTGAAGCTGCTGGTGGATAACACCGACCAGGTGTTGACCTACCTGGCGGACGGCCTTCTCGATTTTGCCATCGTGGAAGGCCCGGTGAAATCGAAGCACTGGATCATCGAAGAGGCCTTTATCGACGAACTGGTGGTGATCGCCCCGAAGGATTACAAACAGGAACATCGCGGCACGATAAGCAAGAAGCAGGTTGGGGCGGAACCGTTCGTCTCGCGCGAAGCGGGTAGCGGCACGCGCGCCGTCATCGACGGACTGAAGGTGGCGGGCAAGCCGCTCATTCCCGCGCGGAACATCATCCTCGAAATGGGGAGCAGCACCGCCATCAAAAAGACGGTGGAAGGCGGGCTGGGGCTTTCACTGATTTCGCGCATGACGCTCGAGCACGAACTGGCGCTCGGCACGCTGAAAGCGTTGCGGGTGGAAGGGTATGCGATCTACCGCTCGATTTCGTTTGTGTTTCCCCGGGGGATGGAGCCCACACAACCGGTGAAGGAGATACTTGACCTCTGCCGGGAGGAAGGCAAAAAGATTGGCGCCCACTCTCAAGCTCCCGGCAGGAAACAACCGTAAATCACTATTTGATAAGCTTGGGGCAAATCCCTATAATCATTGAAATGAAGATGAATATTCGCTTTTTAGCGCTGATTGTACTGTTCTCCGCCGCCGCCGGATGCGCGGGAAAACAGACGAATGTCGATTTCACCTTTTTGCCCGAACGGATTTTGGGCGATGTGAGGAAAAACGTCCGCACCGAGAAAGTTTACCGCGACCTCGATACCATTCTTATTGCCGATGTTTTCTATTATGACCAACGGATAAAACGGGATTTCATCCAGACATCACTCGTCAAGGAATGGATAGACGCCGAGCAGGCCGAGAAAATGCTGGCTGAATCGAAAGCCAACGAACAGAAAGAAGTGGAATTCATCGCTGGCGTGTATACCGGCGACAAGAGGTGGAACGATTTTGAAAAACAAAACTCCATATGGAAAGTATCGTTGCAAACGCCCGATGGCAGGTGGATAGTCCCGGCCTCAATCGAAAAACTGAAGCTCGATAAGATGCGGGATGCTCATTTATTTCCGTTTATTACCGAGTGGAAATATGTCTATCGCATTGCTTTTCCAAAGCAGGAAATGGCTGGCGCCGCCAACTACACGCTTCGTTTCACTTCCATGGTGGGGGAAGCCACTTTTACTTGGAACCTTGGCGGTACTCAATAAGGCGGAAGCGCCTTTCCGCCGCTTTCCCGCTTGCGGTGGAGAGGGAAGACTCCTGTGGTAAATTCTGAACCGCGCAAGAAAAAAATCGCCATCGTTGGGCCTCCCAATGTTGGCAAGAGCACGCTCTTCAACAAATTTTCCCGCTCTTACAGCGTGGTCGCGAATTACCCGCAAACCACCATCGAAACTTTCCGCAAGGATGTCACCTTCGCCGGCGGGCGTTTCGAGCTGATTGATACGCCCGGCCTGTTTTCGCTTTATGGGGTTTCCGAAGACGAGGCGGTGGCGCGCGCCGTGCTTTTGAACGAGCGGCCTGATCTGGTGATTTTCTGCGGCGACGCCACCAACATTAAACGGACCCTCATCATGCTGACGCAGGTGTTGGAAATGGGGTTGCCAACCGTTTTTTGCCTGAACAAGATGGACGAGGCGGGGCGCAAAGGAATCAGCATCGACCGGGAGCGGTTGGCGCAGGGGGTTGGGATACCGCTGGCTCTCACCGCCGCCGTGCAGGGCGCGGGCCTTAAAGAGCTGGAAGGGTCGGTGCGGCATATCACCCCGCGTCAGTCCCTTTTGCATTATACTCCCGCCGTGGAAAAGGCTTTGGACGAGATGAAGAGCATCTTCCCGGCATCGGATGCGCCGCCGCGCGGCTTGTTGCTGATGCTGTTAATGGAAGAAGGAGAAGCCGTGGCTACGCTTGCCAAACGTCACGGCGTTGAACTGGCGGCCAAGGCTGAAGTTGTGCGCGAGCGGTTGTATCAGACCGGCTCATCCTTGCTGGTGAAAAATGCGGTTTTCAAGGCGCGCGAAGAGTGGGCCGACGCCCTCATCGCCACCACGGTGCATCGCAAACCGGTTGGCGCAAAAAGTATCGCCAGCGAGGCGGCGCGTTTTTCGCGTCATCCCCTTTTTGGCATACCACTCCTTATTGGGGTGCTTTGGGCCACCTTTCAAGGGGTGGCGCGCATCTCCACCGCGCTGGCCGCCTTTCTCGACGCGCTTATTTTTGCCCCCGCCGCCGTATTTATCGGCCGTCTCGCGCCCAACGATTTTGTGCGCGAGTTTCTCGTCGGTAATTTCGGGATTATCACGATGGGGGTGTTCAACGCAATCGGGACGGTGGTGCCGATACTGCTGGTCTTTTTCATTATCATTAATTTTTTGGAAGAGGTTGGTTATCTGCCGAATCTGGGGGTGTTGCTGAACCGTATGCTTGCCCCGATTGGGTTGAGCGGTAAAGCGGTGATGCCGATGGTGCTTGGCTTCGGATGCAACACCATCGCCACGATGGCCAGCCGGATGCTGGAGACGAAAAAGGAACGGATTATCGCTTCGTTTCTCATCGCATTGGGGGTTCCCTGCGCCGTGCAATTGGGCATTCTGCTTGCCATACTTGCCACCGCGCCGTTTTCGGCCCTGCTTATCGTCATTGGCTCCATCATGCTGACGCAGGTGGGGGTGGGGTTGCTGCTCAACCGGCTGATTCCCACCAAGCGCCATGCCGATTTCATCATGGATCTCCCCACATTCTACGTGCCAGATTGGCGGAACATCGCCCGAAAAACGTATTTCCGCATCAAATGGTTTCTGGACGAAGCGTTGCCGATGTTTGTCGCGGCGTCTTTGTTTATGTTCATGCTCGAAAAAACCGGCATGTTGGCCGTCATCGAGCGGTGGGCCAGGCCGGTTGTCACGGGCATGCTCTCCCTGCCGGGCAAGGCGACGGAGGTTTTTATTCTCGTGTTGGCGCGGCGCGAGATCGGCGCGCTCCATTTTAAGGATATGGTCGATACCGGCCTGATGGATTACACGCAGACGGTGGTGGGGCTGGTCGTCATCACGTTGTTCATTCCCTGCGTATCCAATACAATGGTGATGGTCAAGGAACTGGGACTGCGATGGACGGTCTTCATCAACGTGGCGATCATCGCTATCGCGGTGGCGGTGGGCGGCGGCGTGAATTTCCTTATGCGGCTGGGATGAATATATGGAACTGGTAAAACACCACAAAGATCACACCAAAGACGAATTGCTGGAGATGCTCTGGCACCTTGGCGAAAAAGGGCGGCTTACCCTTAATTCGCTGAAGGAAACAGACTCTGAAAACATCTTTGGCGCGGCGTTACAGGAATTGACCGCCGCGGGAATAGTTCAGTTGGAAGGCGACCGGATATCGCTAACGCAAACGGGGCAAGCCACCGCGCGCGACATCATCCGGCGTCACCGGCTGGCGGAACGGCTGATTAACGACGTGCTGGGGGAGAGGGCGAAAAATCCCGATCTGGCCGCATGCGAGTTCGAGCATATCCTCGCGCCGGAACTGGTCGATTCCATCTGCATCCTGCTGGGGCATCCCCGCTCGTGCCCCCATGGCAAAGAGATACCGGAGGGGGCCTGTTGCCGCGCCGCGAAGGACGAGATCAAAAGCCTCGTCATGCCGCTGACCGAACTGAAAATCGGGGTCTCCGCGCGGGTGGCAAGCATCAATACCAAAGACGAATCGCGGATGCACAAATTGCTGGCGATGGGGGTCACGCCGGGGACGGTCGTCAAGGTGCACCAAAAGTACCCCGCGTTGGTGGTAGAGGCGGATCAAAGCCAGATTGCGCTGGAAAACGCCATCGCTGAAGAAATCGTCGTCTGGCGTCCCGCCGAAAAATAACCGCCTCTCCGGCCATCAAAGGGGATGGATGAGACCTTAATAGCGCCCTTCCGTAATGGGGTTTAAAATTAAATCATGATATATTTTAAGCGGAAACAATAAAGCGGCATTGGAGGGGCAGTATGTTGGTTGGCGACGGGAAAAATAACGTCCTGCTGGTGGAAGACGACGCTATATGGCGGACGGTGGCCCGCGTCTACCTTGAACGCAACAACTGCCGCGTGATAGAATCCGAAGACGGCCGCATCGGCCTTGAGAAATATCGCCGCGTTGGCGAAGAGTTGCATGCTGTTATTGCGGATGTGCGGATGCCCCATATCACCGGCCACGAGCTTGCGCGGATTAACGCCGCTGAACATTTCTTGCCATTCGTGCTATGCACTTCATTCGATGATCCTGTAACCGTCCGTGAAGCGTTCCGCCATGGAGTGGAAGATGTAATGGTCAAGCCGATAGGAGAACAGCAGCTCATTAAAGCTTTAAAGTCGGCCATGCTGCGCCGCCGCTATGGCGCTACTTTGGCGGAGGGGGTCATGGAGAGGGCGGGATCGCGCATAACCATCCCCGCACGCCTGTGCGATGTGATGAATGTGAAAGCATGGCTGGCCGGGAAGGTGGGGCAACTGTTTACCAGTCAAGAGGAACGGGTGTATCTTCAATACGCCCATGAATTTATCATGAACGCTTATGAACATGGCAGCCTTGGCTTGCATGAGGCCGAAAAGGGACGCCTGATGGATGAAGGAACATATGAAGAGGAGTTGATAAAGCGCGACGCTGGATGCGCTCTTGCCATTACGTTGGAGTTTGCCAAGATTGACGACCTCATTATGTTGACCGTGAGCGATAGCGGCCCGGGGTTCGAATACCTCCGGTACATGAACTTCAGGCCCGATCAGGATTTCAAGCGCCTGCTAATGCTCAACGGCAGGGGTATTCTGATGGGGCGTCATTATTTCGATCATATCCGCTATGAAGACCGGGGAACCAAGGTGACGCTGTTCAAACAGGTATTCAACAGACACTGAGTTTTTCAGCGGTAATCACTATCCCGAAGAGGGGAATTCTGCTAGAATTTGTCCCTTATTTTAAACCAATAGAGGGATTGCCAGATGGGAATGACGATTACCGAAAAAGTCTTGGCCGCGCACGCGGGGCTGAAAGAAGTTGCGCCCGGCCAACTGATTAACTGCAAAGTTGATATCGCCCTTGCCAACGATATCACCGCGCCTATTTCCATACAGGAATTCAAAAAGGCGGGGGCCACCAAGGTTTTCGACAAGGAGAAGGTGGCGCTGGTGCCGGATCATTTCGCGCCCAACAAAGATATTGATAGCGCCAACCAGGTAAAACTGGTGCGCGAGTTTGCCCTTGAGCAGAACCTCACCCACTTTTGGGATGTGGGGCGGATGGGGGTCGAGCACACCCTTCTTCCCGAGCAGGGGGTTGTCGGGCCCGGCGACCTTGTCATCGGGGCGGACAGCCATACCTGCACCTACGGCGCGCTGGGCGCGTTTGCCAGCGGCGTCGGCAGCACCGATTTGGCCGCGGCGATGATCACCGGCGAGGCGTGGTACCGCGTGCCGGAAACCATGCTCTTCAACCTGAAAGGCAAGCCGGCCAAATGGATCACCGGCAAGGACGTCATTCTTTACATTATCGGCAAGATCGGCGTGGACGGCGCGCTTTACAAGGCGATGGAATACACCGGCGCCGGCGCCGGGCATCTTTCGCTGGACGACCGCCTGACCATCTGCAACATGGCGATTGAAGCGGGTGCGAAGAACGGCATTTTCACGCCGGATGAAAAGACCAAGGCGTATGTGGAAGGCCGTTTCAAGCGGACGCCGAAGTACTACGCATCGGACGCCGACGCCAAGTATTGTGAGCGCACGGATATCGATCTTTCCACCATGGAATTACAGGTAGCCTTCCCGCATCTGCCAAGCAACACCCGCGCCATCAGCAAGGTCGGCACGGTAAAGGTGGATCAGGTGGTAGTTGGCTCCTGCACCAACGGCCGTTATAGCGACCTGAAAATCGCCGCCGATTTAATACGCGGCAAAAAAGTGGCCAAAGGGGTGCGGATGATCGTTATCCCCGCCACGCAGGATATTTACCGGCAGGCGATGAAGGATGGCCTGCTGGAGGCGTTTATCGACGCCGAGGCGGTGGTCAGCACTCCCACCTGCGGGCCGTGCCTTGGCGGCCACATGGGGATACTGGGGGCGGGCGAAAAAGCCCTCACCACCACCAACCGCAATTTTGTGGGGCGCATGGGGCATCGCACCAGCGAGGTCTATCTCGCCGGGCCGGCCGTCGCCGCCGCCACCGCGATTTTGGGCAAAATCTCGTCGCCGGAGGAAGTGCAGTGAGCAAGAAAATATTGAAGGGAAAAGCCCATATGTTCGGCGCGGATGTGGATACCGACGCCATCATCCCCGCGCGCTACCTCACCACCATCGACCCGGTGGAGTTGGCGAAGCACGTGATGGAAGATGCCGACCCGGAATTCCCCAAAAAGGTGAAGGCCGGCGACATGATCGTGGCGCAAAAAAACTTCGGCTGCGGCAGCAGCCGCGAGCACGCGCCGATTGCCATCAAGGGGGCGCGGGTGAGCTGCGTCATCGCCAAGTCGTTCGCGCGGATTTTTTACCGTAATGCGTTCAACATGGGGCTGCCGATTTTTGAATCGGCCGATGCGCCGGACCGCATCAAACCGGGCGACGAGCTGGAAGTGGATATGAACACCGGCGTGATAAAGAACCTCACCCGCAACGAAAGTTACCAGGCCAACCCGATACCGCCGTTCATGCAGCAGCTTATCGAAGCGGGCGGTCTGATGGCCTCGATAAAAAAGAAGATGGGAGCGAACTGATATGCCTTTGATAGCTCTATGCGCGGGCGATGGCATCGGCCCCGAGGTGGCCGCGGAAGCGGTAAAGGTGCTGAACGTCATCGATAAAAAGTACAAGATCGGCTTTGAATACGTGGATGCCCCCGTGGGCGGCGCCGCGTACGACAAGTTCGGCACTCCGTTGCCGGAAGAGTCCCTCGCCAAAGCGAAAAAGGCCGATGCCATTTTTCTCGGCGCGGTCGGCGGCCCCAAGTGGGAAAAGCTGGATTATAGCGTGCGCCCCGAGCGCGGCCTGCTCGGCCTGCGTTCCGCGCTGGATCTTTACGCCAATCTCCGTCCCGCCAAGATGTTCGCGCCGTTGGTCGATGCCAGCACCCTCAAGCGCGAGATCGTGGAAGGGATCGACATGGTGGTGGTGCGCGAACTGACCGGCGACCTCTACTTCGGCAAACCGCGCGGCGTGGAGACGCTGCCGGACGGCACCAGGCGCGGCGTCAACACGATGGTCTACACCACGCCCGAAATTGAGCGGATCGCCCGCGTGGCGTTCGAGATCGCCCGCAAGCGGAGCCGGAAAGTGTGCAGCATCGACAAAGCGAACGTGCTGGAATGCACCGAGCTGTGGCGCGAAGTGGTGCAGCAGGTGCGCGACAAGGATTATCCCGATATCGCACTCACCCATATGTACGTGGATAACGCCGCCATGCAATTGGTGCGCGCGCCAAAACAGTTCGACGTAATGGTGACCGGCAACATCTTTGGCGACATCCTGAGTGACGAAGCCTCCATGCTCACCGGAAGCATCGGTATGCTTCCCTCCGCATCCCTCAACGGGAAAAAGGGGATGTACGAGCCGATTCATGGCAGCGCGCCGGATATCGCCGGGAAGGGAATAGCCAACCCGATTGCCTCCATCCTTTCGATGGCGATGATGCTGGAATATACCTTCGACCGCTCCGACGTTGCGCGCGTCATTGAAAACGCCGTGGCAAAAGTTTTAGATAAGGGGTACCGCACCGGCGATATTTATTCGCCCGGCACCACCAAGGTCGGCACCGTTGAAATGGGCGACCTCATCGTGAAGGAGTTGTAATGGGCCGCGAATACACGATTGCCATCGCCGGGGCCACCGGCGCGGTGGGGCAGGAGTTCATCAAGGTTTTGGAGGAACGCAAGTTCCCGGTCAAGTCCATAAAGATGCTCGCCAGCGCCAACAGCGTGGGCAAAGAATTGGAATTCAACCGCCGCGCGTGCGCGGTGGAACAGCTCACCGAAGCGTCGTTTGAGGGGGTGGAGATAGCCCTTTTCAGCGCGGGCGGTGATCGGAGCAGGCAGTTCGCACCGGCGGCGGCGAAGGCCGGGGCGGTGGTCATCGATAATTCCAGCGCGTGGCGGATGGATCCGGACGTGCCGCTGGTCGTGCCGGAAGTGAACGCACACGCCATCGCGCAGTTTAAAAAGAAGGGAATCATAGCCAACCCAAATTGCTCCACCATCCAGATGGTGGTAGCCTTGAATCCGTTGCACAAAAAAGCGAAGATAAAACGTATTGTGGTGTCCACCTACCAGTCGGTTTCCGGCGCGGGGCAGAAGGGGATAGACGAACTTTCGGCGCAAGTGCGCGATCTTTTTTCCTTCAAGGGAGTGACGAAGGCGGCCTTCCCGCATCAGATCGCGTTTAACTGCATCCCGCAGATAGATGTGTTCGAGGCGGACGGCTACACCAAAGAAGAGAAGAAGATGGTCAATGAGACCCGCAAGATCATGGAGGCGCCCGCCATCGAGGTGTCGCCCACTTGCGTGCGGGTGCCGGTCTTCTTCGGCCACAGCGAATCGGTAAACGTGGAGTTCGAGAATGACCTGTCGCCCGAAGAGGCGCGCGAAATACTGAAGGCCACCCCCGGCGTAACGCTCTTGGATAATCCGGCAACCGGCCTCTATCCGCTGGCAATCGAAGCGGCGGGGAAGGACGATACTTTTGTCGGCCGCATCCGGCGTGACCCGGCGGTGAAGCATGGCTTGGCCCTGTGGATCGTATCGGATAACATCCGCAAAGGGGCGGCGCTTAACGCCGTGCAGATAGCCGAAGAGCTGGTAAAACAGAAGCTGATTTAATCTCGATCTCAAAGTTGAATCCCCTTAGTGGAGTCCTCTTCAAGGGACTTTCCATTTGCGATGCATCCATCGGCACAGGAATTGCCCAGCACCAGCGTACGTACCCCAAAAAGGGTAGTGGAGGCGCGCATTTAAATTAAAAAAATATTGACTTCAAGGCCAAATCTTCAGATATAATCTTCAAATATACTTGGGGTTTTAGGCGGAAAATGCTAATTCCTATGGTTAAAAAGTGATTGGCTGTTTATTACAGCTATTGCACAGTTTCTGCATCGGCGAATAGGGGGCAAGGGGTAATGAAAACAGGGGCATTTTTTTTAGCGGCGTTGCTATTTCTGGAACTTTCGGCTCCCGCGTTCGCGGGCACCACGCAAATTCAGGGTGAGAAATGCATCGAAATATCCGGCGACATGACCCCTAACCAAACAAGGGAACGCGCAATCCAGGAAGCATATCTCGAAGCGCTTAAGAGCAAAAAAGTGCTCATTGAAAGTCAGTATGACGAGCTGACGGGAAGCAAGGATGGCAAGAACTATCAGAATGTCCACCGGTCCCTTAGCTTGAGCGTTACGGGGTATGTGGAAAACGCGAAAGAGCCGGTTATTCGCGAAGAGGGAAAAAAGATCTGCGCCAAGGTAAGCGCGGAGGTCGATCTGGTGAAAATGGAAGAAATGATCAACCTGAGCCGCGGGTATGACAAAAAATACGACGAAGAGTTTCGCGACCTTATCGGCAAGTACGACGCCAAGAAAGCAAAGTTGGACGCTGAAAGCGAAGGCATTCAGAAAGAGATAAAGGGGACGACGGATATTATTACAAAGATCAGTAATGATAAAGCGGCTTTGGAGAAAACATTGGCCGGCCTTCAAGTTAGCATTGAGAAGGCCGAGAAAAAAGTGTCAAACGCGAAAAGATCCCAGGACGATTCGCCCGATGATCCGGAATTAACGGCCAAATACCAAAAAGAAAGCAAGATTCTCGCCGAATTGAATTCGCAAAAAGAAATCACGCTCAAGGGGATTGGCGAAGATGACCGGAAATTGGATGAAGCCAATAAGACCATCGCCAACAAGAAGAGCGGGATGCAGGCAAAATATGACACCGAACTCACCCCCTTGCGCGATGCCCTGCTGAACCACGTGAGGTTCACGTCGATATCGGTGCTGGCTTCGTCAGACAAGCCCGGATCCATAAAAGAGGACGAGATCATCTCAAAAATGGTAACGGATGAAGCGTTGGAATGGGCGAAGACGATGGCGGTTCGCAGCATGCAATCACGGGTTAATGCCCTGCCGCCCGATGTGAAGAGTTACGCGGGATTTTCATCGAAGGAAGAAGATCTTAACGCCAGCCTCTATCTGGATTCCATGATCCGCCTGAAGGACGGCGCGGAGACAAAGGAAGTGAACTTCAATCAAACGGAGCGCGGAGCGAAGGTCGGGATATTTTCCACCACCGTAAAAGCCACGTATAAATGGAAAGAAACGGGAGAGGCCAAAAAGGATGCCGCGGTGGCGCCCACACTGGTGCGCCAACAGCCAAGCCAGAGTTCCATAGAAGAGGACTTGCAGAAAGACATGAAAGCCGGCCATCAAAAGGCCGCCGATTTGGCGGCTCAAGCTCCGCCTGAGGAGAAAAAAGGCTCCTCGTGGTGGAAGTGGACGCTTGGGATACTTTTGGTGGCAGGCGCCGCCGCCGCTTTGGGTGGTGGCGCTGGCAGTACCAGCGGTGGCGGCGGTGGTGGTGGCGGCGGCGGCGGGTCTAGTCCATCAGTAACCGTGGGATGGTGATGCAAATGAAAACAACGAAGTTTTTTCAATATATTGGTTTATTCTCCGCCGCTGTCACGGTGGGCTTTTTATTTGGCGGGTGCGGAAAAGGCGGTCTTGGGGGCAGTTCCAGCGCTGGAACGGGAAATGCTTCGATAAAGTTTGGCGTTCAGGTGCTTAGCGCCGAAACTAAATCGGAAAAACCCGACGCGGGGTCAACCGAGCCGAATTACGCGGCGGTCGATTGCAACATTGTTGCCAACGTGACGGCATCGATTGGAACCGGGGTTGATACGAGTACAAGCACGAGCACAAGCACGAGCACCAGCACTGGTACCAGCACGGGCTTTACCACCGGCGGACCTTGGGTCTGCACTGCCCATACGGGCACGGTTACCGGCGTTCCGGTTTCGACGAATTTGACCCTCACCGTCAAGGGCTTCGACGCCGCGGGAACGATGGTTTATCAGGGGACGAAAACGGGCCTCAGCACCGTTGCCGGAACCACCACGGATGCCGGAATAATAACCGTTTTGCAACAGAACTATTGGGCCACGAAGAAAAGTATGACGGTGGCGTTAGGTACCCCGTCATCCGCGATGGTCAGCAACAAAATACATATTATCGGCGGCTATACGGGCAACACCCAAACCAATGCCAATAGCCAGTACGATCCCTCCGCCAATACGTGGGCAAATAAAACCGTGGTTCCCACTTACAAAAATTCCACCGCTACCGCGGTGGTAAACGATGTGATTTATAGCATCGGCGGCTGGAATGGAACCGCGGCGATAAGTACGGTTGAAGCGTATGATCCAGCGACCGACTCTTGGTCCACCAAAGCATCCATGTCCACCACCAGATACCAGGCGAAAGCGTGCGCGATTAACGGCGTAATATATATTTTCGGCGGCTATAACACCACGACTCTCTCCACCGTTGAAGCGTACACCCCCGCAACCAATACTTGGTCGACAAAAGCATCCATGCCGGCGGCGAGATGGGGGTACGCCGCATCCTGTTACAACGGCAAGGCATACGTATTTGGCGGCGTTTCGTCGCTGAACTATGTGCAATCGTCGGTGTACGTGTACGATCCTTCGACCAATGCGTGGACTACAAAAACGAGTATGGTCACCGCAAAGGATGGCATGGCCAGCGCTGTGCTTGGCAGCAAAATTTACCTGTTCGGCGGTTGGGATGGCATATCGTACCTTTCCACATCACAGATATATGATCCCGCAACCGATACGTGGGCCACGATTACCCCCGCCATGCCTACCGCGCGGGTATCTCCCACGGCGGACGCTGTGAAAGGCAAGATTTATGTCTTTGGCGGAGAAACAGCCACGAGTACCTATTCTTCCGCCGTTGAAGAATTCACGCCTGCGGTTTCCGCAACCGATGTAGTCCCCTCCGCCCCGACGGGGGTAACGGTCACTGGCGGCAATGCCCAAGCCACGATTGACGCCACCGCGGTGAGCACCGTCCTTTACTACAATATTTATTGGGGTACCGCCACGGGCGTCACCACCGCGACAGGTACGAAGATAAGCGGCGTGACAATCCCCTATACGCACACGGGCCTGACAAAAGGATCCACCTATTATTACATCGTCACCGCGGTGAACGCGGTGGGCGAGAGCGCGGCCTCTACTGAAACATCGGTTACGCTTGGAAATCCGACGCTCAAGGGGGGCAGTATGCAAGGCGTCGCGACCGCTTATGCGGGGACGGTAACGACCCTTGCAGGCGCCGCGCTTACAACAGGTTCCACCAATGCGACGGGGACGGCGGCGCGGTTTAATAATCCTTATGGCATCACAACGGACGGCACGAACCTCTATGTTGCGGATGGTTCCAACCACACCATACGGCAGGTGGTAATTGCCACCGGCGTGGTAACCACCCTTGCCGGAAGCGCACTATTAGCCGGTTCAACCGATTCGACGGGAACATTGGCGCGGTTTAATAATCCTTATGGCATCACGACAGACGGCACGAACCTCTATGTGGCGGATACTTCCAATCACACTATCCGGAAGGTGGTGATTTCCACCGGCGTGGTAACTACCATTGCCGGTAGCGCTGGTTTAACCGGTTCAACCGATTCGACGGGGACATTGGCGCGGTTTAATTTTCCTCATGGCATCACGACGGATGGCACGAACCTCTATGTGGCGGATTGTTGGAATCACACCATCCGAAAAGTGGTGATTTCCAGCGGTGCGGTAACAACCCTTGCGGGCTCCGCGCTTTTGACCGGCTCAACTGATTCCACGGGAACATTGGCGCGGTTTAATAATCCACAGGGCATCACAACGGATGGTACGAACCTCTATGTGGCGGATACTTCCAACCACACTATCCGGAAGGTTGTGATTTCCAGCGGTGTGGTAACCACGCTTGCGGGTACCGCGCTTACCTCTGGCTCCACCGATGCCACCGGGACATCGGCGCGGTTTAATAATCCTCAGATCATCACGACGGACGGCTGGAGTCTCTACGTGGCGGATTATGGTAACCACACCATACGGAGAATTCAGTGATGAATTCCCAATTGCTCCCACTTGGGTACAACAGGATTTATCCTGTTGTTGGCCCTTTAGGGCCAAGCGGAACTTGCGCGGTTAAAAGGGGCGGAAAGTCTTATCCCCTGCCGGGGACAACCACAGGTTAAAACCTGTGGTACCAGGAAAGGGCGCGGAAGATAATGATTCTTAAACAGCAAGGCTGGTTTGTTACACAACGGGATTAACGATAATAAAAGGGGATTAAAATGAAACATGTGAAGCTTTTATGCGTGGCGTTGATCGGTGTTTTCATAACGGCCTGTGCCAGCGCGCCGGCGGCGCCGCCTAAATCGTACTGCACGGACAATCGTGAGCTTCCCCTCTGGATAGCGCAGGGGCCGATGGCTTTCCCCGCCGATTTGGGCAAGGCATTTTATGGCACTGGCGTGGCCAGCAACATCGGCAATCCCTCGCTGTTGCGCGAGTCCGCCGATAACCGCGCCATCGCCGAACTGGGCAAAACCTTCGAGGTCTACACCTCGTCCTTGATGAACGATTATATGGCCTCCACCACCAGCAACGAAAAGGCGGTGGAAGAGCAGCATGTGGAAACCGTCAAAAAGACCGTGGTGAAACAGACCTTGAACGGCGTGATGATAGTTGACCGGTGCCAAGATAGGCAGTCGGGGGTGTTTTATTCGCTTGCCCGGCTGGATATGGCCAAGTTCAAGGATGCCATTACGAGAAAGGCGGAGTTGACGGAGAGGATGAAGGGGTATGTCCGGGATAACGCCGACAAGTTGCTGGAGAAGCTGGAGAAAGAAGGAGCCGGTCATTAAGGGATTCTTTGCACTGACGGATATTGCCGGGACGCGGATGGTTTATTATGATGCGGGGCGGTAGCGCGGCTTGCTGCATGGCAATAGTTTTGAGCGCGTGCGCGGCGCAGGGGCCGAAAGTCGTTGTGGCTCCGGCTCCCAACCTTGCCCCCGTTCCTGACCGCGCGTCCGTTGCGGAACGGAAGCAAAACGTCAAAGCCGGAGCCCCGAAATGGGTTACCGGTATTAGCATATATCCCGATAAAATCTGCGCGGTGGGAACGTGCGATCCTTCCTTCATCGCGAGCGAAGGGAAACAATGCGCCGCCGATGACGCGCGCGCGGCGTTGGCGAAAACGATTTCCGTGAATGTTGCCACCGTTACGCTGGAGGAAACCCGCGACGGCGTTCAAAGCAGCGAGAAGGCGACGGTGATAAACGGCGCGAAGGGGTGGGAGAGTGATGTGGCGCTGGACGAATCGGTGGTGCAGGAGTATTGGTACGACCGTGATGGGGTTGTCAGCCCGATGAAGGGGGTCACCTATGCTTTGGCCTGTATTTCAAAGGGATCGTTGGCAGGCGCGAAAAATAAATGAACCTAAACGTTTAGGGGGATGCATGGGACGAAGATTAATATGCGCTGCTTTTTTATTCATGTTCCCGGTTTCGGTATCCTTCGCCATGGAACCGGCGGAAATATATAAAAAAGGCGCGCCATCGGTCGTGCTGATTTTCGCGAAGGTGAAGGAAGGCTCGTTTAACGGCGGCACCGGGTTTTTCATCGATAACGGCGTGGTGGTGACGAATGCCCATGTCATCGTGGACGCCGATAACCGCCCCCTTTCCGTAATCACCGTGTATCTGAAGCCGGAAAAAGTGACCGGCGACATGACGGAGGATCTGAAAGAGCAGTGTTCGGCCTCCATAATCAAATATGACCGGCAGCTTGATATTGCCCTGTTGCGCGTTGACCGTTCAAAAAATCCCGCTACCCTGGATTTGGCCGATTCCGAAAAGGTGGATGTGGGTGACAAGGTGGTTGCGATAGGGCATCCCGAGCAGGGAGGGCTGTGGACGCTTACCACCGGCACGGTGAGCACCCGCATCAAGAACCTTTCAAAGGTCGAAGGAAAGGATATGTTCCAGACGGATGCCAGCATCAATCATGGCAACTCTGGCGGGCCGCTGTTTGATGCGGCGGGATCGGTTATCGGCATGAACACCAGCGCGGCGCGGGTATCAAACACCGGCTCGGCGATTACCGGCGTGAATTTTGCCATACAGTCGAATGTTATACGGAAATGGGTGTCGGGAAACTATGCCCCCATCGCTAAACCCTCGGTCAAGGAAGAAGTAAAAGAGGCTCCTCCGTCCGTGAAGCAGGAGGCGGCGAAAATCGTTACCGAGAAAAAACCGTTTAAGTGGAATGAATTGGAAGCGACGGTCGCCGAGCTTCAGGATTTGATGGGCGACATGCATCAGTCGGTAAAAAAGAAATTCGGCCATTAACCAACGGTGTGCCGTTGATAAAAAAAACGGTCATCGTCTGCGTGGGGGTGGCGCTTGCCTTTGTAGCGGCGCTTACTCCTCTTGCCGGAACTATTGACCGGGCGGCATACGATTTTCTGTTGCGCAATATTCAACCCGCCTCGGGCGACCCGCCGCGCGTGGAAGTCATCGGCATGGATACCGAAACCCTCGACAACCTCAAGGTGCCGCTGGTGCTTTGGTATGGCTATTTCGCGAAGATCGTGGATGCGCTCGCGTCCGCCGGCGCGAAAGGCGTGGTGTTCGATCTTATCCCCGCGATCACCATAGAAAAGTTCGCGCCGGAACCGGAGAGGGAGTTTCTGGTTGCGGTAAAGGCGGCGCGCGGCAAAGGCGTCCCGGTCTTTGTGGGATTCAAGGCGGGGGACGTGGGGGCGCAGATGCCGCATCCCAAATTCCTCTTTACCGTTTCCGGCATAGGGTATGTGAATCTTTTTCCGGATGAAGACGGCGTGGTGCGGCGGCAGCGGCTTTATGTGATGGATGAAAACGGAAACCTTGTTCCCAGTCTCGCCCTGGTGACGGCTTTGGCGGAAGCGGGAAAAATTGACCAGGGAAGGGAATTCGTCTGTGGCCGGTTGGGAGGCTGTGATGCTGCGTCAAAAGGGGAAGTGCTGACCGATTACAGGGTGGGGCACGGCAAGGCACGGTTGCATTCGTTTGGAGAGGTTTTAGAGGCCGCCGAACGTGGGGACTCCGCTTATTTCAAGGAACGGTTTGCCGGGCGGGTGGCGCTCATCGGGCCGGCATCGGACAAGCTCCCCGATAATCATCCGGTGCCGCTGAATCCCGCCACCGGCCAGCCGTCCTTCATGGCGGGCGTCTTGATCCAGGCGCAGATATTTCTCTCGTTTATGTCCGACCGCCACTTCAGGGATGTTTCGGCCGCCCATCAAAGGTTGTTGCTGTTGATTATGGCCCTGCTGTGCGCGGTTACGAGCATCGTTGTGGCTCCGATGGCGACGCTTATAGGAGCCACAATTGCGGCTGTTCTGTACATTTTTGCGATGATCGCCGGTTTTTCCTCGTATCTTGTCATTCCATTATCCCCAATGGTTTTTAGCATCGCGGTGCCGGCGGTGGTATGCGGAGGCTACCGGTATCTGGACGAAGCAAGCCGCTTCAAGGTGTTGCGGCGTTATTTTGGGTCATATGTAAGCCGCTCCGTTATGGAAGAGATTTTAAAAAATCCGGGAAAGATTAATTTCGACGGGACGGAACTGACCCTCACCATTATGTTTACCGATATTCGCAACTTTACGGCGTTGAGTGAAAAGCTGGATTCCAAAACCACCGTGGCGGGTCTTAATAAATACCTGGGAGCCATGACGGCGTCGATTACCGGGACGGGCGGCTATGTGAACCGTTATCTTGGCGACGGCATCCTGGCTTTGTACGGAGCGCCGAACGCGCTGCCGAATTACGGAGCATTGGAGGCGGTGCGCGGGGCGTTGGCGATGCGGGGGGAGTTGGAACGGCTTAATAAAGAGGGCCACCTTTTCCCCGGCGTGGACAATCTTAAAATCGGCATTGGATTGCATACCGGCCCGGCGGTTGTGGGCAATGTGGGGTGTCATGAAAAAATGGATTATACTGTCATTGGCGACAGCGCGAATCTTGCCTCCCGCGTGGAAGGACTCACCAAGAACTATGGGGTCGACATCTTGATAACGGAGAGTGTCTTCGAACGGGTAAAAGATGACGTTGAGGCGTTATATGTTGATACCGTGCTCGTTAAAGGGCGGGTCGAAGAAGTTAAAGTATATAAAGTGATTTCGTTGAGGACTCTGAAGGAGAAAATATCATGAAACAAATCTTTGGCGGATTTCTTATGGCGCTTGCGTTTGCGGGAACGGGGTACGCGCAGGATTTTGGGATTGTCACCGATGTAAGCGGGAAGATAGCCCTCCAACGGGCCGGAAAAAAGACTCCCATCGATATGGGCGTTTCGCTTGCCGCCAAAGATATCCTCCATATTTCCAAAGGGGGGGCGGCGACCATCGTGGCGTTTGCATCCTGCCAGGAATGGCTGGTATCGGGTGCGGGAGAGATAACGGTGGAGGGTGAAAAGGTCGTCCCCGGCAAAGGCGCATCCCTCAAAATGGGCAAGAAATTGCCGGGTTGCTATAAGCCGGGCGAAATCAAAGGCGCTGGGAGTCACAGCATGGGCGGCATCTCCCTGTTCGGCAAAGAATCAAAGGGCTCCGCCCCCGAAGGGGCTGGGCCGCAGGAACTGGCGATGACACCCGAACCTTCGGCGGCGGACCTGGAAATAAAATCCCTGAAGGAAGAATATCTTAGCGGCAAGGCTTCCAACTCGACGGTGATAGCCTTAATGATGTACGAATTGAATGCCAACCGAATTGCGTTGGCCAAGCCATATTATGATGATCTTAAAACACGCGCGCCCCAATTAGCGCTTGTTAAGGAATTTGCGCCGCGTTTTGAAGGAGCGATGGACTAAGAGCCCGAAATAATAAACAACTCGTTTAATAAACGATTGCCGCGGAATGCCCCGCGCTTTGCGGGTAATTGATACTTTCTGCCGGCAACGCCCGAAGGTGCTGTGCACGTTAGTAAAAATTAGCCGCCCCGAATTAAGGGAGGGATATTCGGGACGGCTTTTGCATACCGGGCTCTTGTTAGAGACCCGTTATCAACCTTGACGCCATGCGGACGACCGTTAGCAAGCTCATTGCCAGCGGAATCTTATCCCGCAACTGAAACGCCAATTCAGTACGTACCAGCATCTCGCGCTCGACTTTGCGCGCGTTGCGTTTGAAAATACCGGTTCTTGCCCTCGATGGCGGCATCTCCGTTGGTTGTCTCGAGGAAAGTCTTATAGTGGAACTGTTCATGCTCATTTGCTTTTCTTGCCTATGCTATGAAAAGCCCGCCCAGCAATCCCGCCACCACACCAATCAAGGTGGCGACCGCATTGGCGTAAAAATCTTCTCTGTTCAAAAGGTTTGGGCTTGGTTGGTTAAGATTGATTTTCTTGTTCATGGCATATCTATAGAGCAACAGCCGTACCGTTATGGAAAGTCATGGTAAATCAGCGGGATATGTCGGTGCATCTCTCTAAAAAGGTTCGAGTTTGCATTTTCATCAGATATAAAATGTATACAAAAACAGACGCGTCTAATTTGGGTGCGGACGGAACATTATTCGTCCAGCTTGCCGAGCAGGCGGAGGAGGCCGTCGAGAATGGTGATGGGGTGCGGTGGGCAGCCGGGAATATACAAATCAACTTTCAGCCATGATGGGATGCCGCTCCGGGTTTCCGCATGTCCGGCGTAGAGGCCGCCATTAATGGCGCAAGCTCCAACGGCGATGACTATCTTTGGCTCTGGTACGGCATCCCACGTTTTGCGTAGCGCAAGTTCCATGTTCTTTGTCACCGGCCCGGTGATTAGCAGGCCGTCGGCGTGGCGCGGCGAGGCGGCGAATTGTATGCCAAACCGCCCGAGGTCGAACACCACGGTATTGAGCACGTTGATATCGGCCTCGCAGGCGTTGCAGCCGCCCGCGCTCACCTGACGGAGTTTGAGTGACCGCCCAAACACTTTCAGAGCTTTTTTGTCCAAAGCTTTGGCCATTTCGTAGGTTTCGCCGGATAATTTAAGCGCTTCGCGTGATGACGCGGCCATCCGGTGCTCTTTGGTGAATTCAATGGCTTTGTCGCCGCAAACCTTTTCGCACTCGCCGCAGAAAATGCAGCGTCCCACATCGAGGCTTAGCGTATCGTCGCCGCCGCCGGCGTCATCGGAGGTTGCGAACAGAAGCAACTCCGGGTTTTTGATGTGCGTCGGCAGGGTGATTGCCCCGGTGGGGCAGACATCCGCGCATTTGCCGCAGCCGGACCGGCAGAGTTCCGGGCGCACAATCGGCCGTCCCTGGAAAAGCTCGGGCAGAACCGGCGGATTCTTCGGGTATCCGATGGTGCGGTGTCCCTGTTTGGCGCGGGCGAGCAGGATATCAATCAGTCCCATCGTTCACCTCAGAGGTCATGGCCGCAGTAACTCAGGTTGAAGCTTTTGTTGCAGAGCGGAAAATCGGAAATCTGCTGTCCCCGCATTGCCACGGCGAGTCCCATCCAGTTGTGAAAGGATGGATCGACCACCTTATAGAGAGCCAGTTTTCCATCGGCGCCGGTAATGGCGGTATGGCATATTTCGCCCCGCCAACCTTCCACCAGCGATACGGCGACATGCGCGTTTCGCGGCGGCTTCATCGGGCGCATTGAGCCATCCTCCGGCAGGCCGCGGATTCGATCGCGCACATAGGCGATGGAGCGTTGGATTTCCAGCCAGCGAACCATGCCGCGGGCGAAAACGTCGCCGGTGCTCCACGTGCTGATGGTAAAGCGGGTGGACGGCTCGGGGCGGCGGGTGAAATTTTTGCGCACATCGTGTTCGATGCCGCACGCGCGCGCGGCGGGGCCGACAAGGCCGAGATCCACCGCATGATGGATCGAGAGACGTCCGGTCTCTTCGAAGCGGGATAATACCGAGGGGGAATCGAACAGCATCGGCACGGCGGCGTCCAGCCCTTCATGCGCTTCATTAAGGCGGTTTAGAATGTCGGCCACTTGTGACTTGGCGAGGTCGAACGCTACGCCGCCCGGCCTCACCAGTCCGCGGCCGAAACGGTTCCCGCAGATGACCGCTGTCATATTCAGGAAATCGCCCCGCAGCCTTCCACACCACGCGGCTGTGGGAAGGAAGCCGATATCGCCCGCGAGTGCTCCGATATCCCCGACGTGGTTGGCTAGCCGCTCAAGTTCGAGCGCGATCTCGCGTATCCCGCGCGCGCGGAAGGAAATATCCACGCCAGCCAGCGATTCCAGTGCCTGGCACCACGCGGTGGCATGGCCGATGGTGGTGTCTCCCGCGAGGGTTTCAATATAGTGGATGCTCCGCTTGTCCGGCCCGCCTTTCAGGGAGCGTTCGACGCCGCGATGCTGGTATCCCAGCGCCGTATCCAGATGCAATACGGTTTCGCCTTCGCATTGGAAGCGGAAGTGCCCCGGTTCTATGATGCCGGCGTGCACCGGGCCGACGGCCACCTCGTGCACCGCCGCCCCTTCCACGCGGTGGAATTTCATTACCCCCATCCCTTCGGGGGATGCTCCGGTGAATCGCACCGGTTTGAGCCATGGATGTCCTTTGGGAACAAGGCCGGTTTGCTCGAAAATTTCCCGCTCGAACAGGTGGGCCTGTGGCGTGTCCGTCGTGAGCGATTCAAATGCGCCAGCCACATCGGTGGCGGCGACGCGGAGCAGGCCATCATCATCATAGGCGATCACGGCGTAAAGGCGGGCGTTTTGCCCGCCGGTTTTTTGGGCGAAGTACGAGATAAGGCGGTAACCCCCTTTGAGATCGCGCAGCAGACGTTCGGCGAATATGGCCGCGCTAAACGGCTCTATCGCTTTCAGCGGGGCCGCTTCGGCGTTGCGCAACGTGAGCCGGCTCCTCATATTAGGAACCTCCCAGCAAACGGCCGGCGCCGCGCAACGTTTGAAGAAGCGGATGGGGGAGCCAGAGTCCGAACAACAGCGACAGTCCCGCCAGCGCGGCCACGGGGATGATGCTGGTGGGCGAATGGGATTCCGCATATGTTTTTCCCGGCGCGCCCCCGGCCATCGCAAGCATTGGCGAGGCCATGCCGATGAAGACAGCCGCCAGCAGAATCAGATAAAGTGCCGCCACCACTGTCCGGCCGCCGTCCACCGCCGCCCGCAAGATGGTTATTTCACTTATGAACAGGCCGAACGGGGGCGCACCGGCGATGGCGAAGAGGCCGATGAGCCAGAGCGCGCCGTTCACCGGCGATACTTTCAAAATACCGGTGACATCATGCGTCGATTTGGTTTTGTAGATGGCCAGTATGTTTCCCGCCAAGAGAAAGAGCATTCCCTTGGCAAGGGAGTGGTTTACCGCGTGCAACATCGCCCCGAAGGAGCCCGCGCCCCCCAACCCGATACCGAGCGCGAGTATCCCCATATGCTCCACGCTGCTGTAGGCCAGCATCCGCTTGTAATCGGCCTGCGCGAGGATGAAGGCCGCCGCCACCGCCATTGAAACGATGCCGAACCACACCAACAGCTCACGCGCGAAGGGGCCTTGGCCCGCTGCGGCGCAGATTTGCAGACCGCGGGCAATACCCAAAAACGCGCAGTTGAGCTGTGCGCCGGAAAGAAGCGCCGAGACGATGGAAGGGGATTCGCTGTGCGCATCCGGCAGCCATGCGTGCATCGGGGCCAACCCCATTTTGGTGCCGTAGCCAATCAGCAGAAAAATGAACGCCCCCTTGAGCCACATGGGATCCAGCCGTGGCGCGGCCCGCAGGAAATCGGCGAGCGACATGGAGACTTCAACGTTTTCGGGCCGCATGGCGGAAACGGCGAGGAACATGGTGCCCAGCAGCGCCAGCGCGATGCCGACCGAGCTGACCAGCAGGTATTTCCATGCCGCTTCCAGCGAACGGTGGTGGCGGTGGTAGTAGATGAGCGGCGTGGTGGCCAGCGTCGTCGCCTCGATGGCCACCCAGAGAAGCCCGAAGTTTTGCGCGGCGCAGGCCAGCGTCAGGGTGGAGAGAAAAAGCAGCAGGCAGGCGGTGAAGATCGCCTCTGGCATGTTGGCAAACACCGTTTTTGGTTCTATGAAATCGGCTCGCGGCGGATGCTTTTCCTTTTCGGCCGCAAGGTAGCCCAAGGCGTAGATGGTTGCCGCGAGGAAGAGGACGCTGGTGATGCCAAGGAAGATAATGCCGATACTGTCCAGTCCCAGCCATCCAACGATGCCGCCGCGATAATCCGCCGCGGCGAGCGTGAGGCAAAGGTGCAGCAACGCCGTACCCACCATCATGCGGCGGCGCATGGGGTGGTTCTTTATCAGCACCGCGGCGAGCGCCGCGAAGGCGGGCAATGCGATCAGCAGTGTAATCATTCGTCTCCCAAAGTGCTGATGCGGCTTACGTCGATATGGTCGAATGTGGCGCTGATGTGCAAGATCATGATTCCCATGACAAATACCGCCACCAGCAGGTCGAGCAGGATGCCCAGTTCCACGACAAACGGCGCGTGTGGCATTACCGCGAAGCCAAAAGTGAAAATGCCGTTTTCCAGCACAAGGTAACCCACCACCTGCGTGATTGCCTTTTTACGGCTGGTGATAATCAACAGGCCTACGAAAATGGTGAAGAACGCCAACGGAACCGCCAGCGATCCCTTGGCGGACGCCGGAATGTTCAAATAGCGCGATAGCCAAATGGCGGCCGCCAGCGCCGCGACTCCGGCAATGATGCTGACGTTGTAACTGACAAAGGGCTCGATTTCGCGCCGCACGTTCGCCCGCCGTACGGCGAGCATCAGCAGTAGCGGGAATATCACCCCCTTCAGGATTATGCTGATTAGCCCCACAAAAACAGCGTGCAAACCGATTACGCCGGTGTGGTTGTATCCCACCATTACGGGCAGGAAACTGAGTGATATCCCTTGAAAGGCAACCAGCCAGATGCAGGTTTTCAGGCGGCTTGATTCAAGCAACGCCAGATTAGTCACTACCAATAGGAACATAACGAAATCAATGACGCCAGCCATAATCTACCGCGCCGCCAAAATAACGGCCAAAAACGATGCCGCGCCAGCCGCCACCAGCAATTGCGGCACGCGCGGCATTTTGAAGCGCGCCATAATCGATTCCACGACGCCGGTTCCGATGGCAAGCGCGAACAATGCGCAGACGTATACCACAGAGGCGTACAGCCCCCCCGGCATCGGAAAAACCACTCCCACTACCAGCGATCCAAGCAGCCACATCTTAAGCGCCATTCCGTACTGTATCAGCCCCAAATCCGGCCCGCCATGATCCAACACCATAACTTCGTGCACCATGGTCAGTTCTAAATGTGTAGCGGGGTCGTCGAAGGGGATGCGGGAATTTTCCGCAAGGAAGACCAGCATGAGGGCGACCGCAACGAGCGCACAGATCGGCACGATACTAACGAAAACCTTTCCCGCGATGCCGGCATACATGCCGGAAATGGACAGTTCGCCGGTAACCAGCGCGAGAGCCGCCATCCCAATCAGCAGCGCGGGCTCGGCCAATGCCGCATAGAACGCTTCGCGGCTGGCCCCCATCCCTTCAAAGCTGGAGCCGGTGTCAAGCGCCGCCAGCATGGTGAAGAAGCGGCCCAACGCCAACAGGCACGCGAGCAGAAAAATATCTCCTTTGAACGAGATCAGCGCGGGCTGTCCCAGGGCGGGAATGATGGTTAACGCCGCGGCGGCAGTGGCAAGTCCCGCTACCGGCCCGGCGCGGAATAGCCATGTTGTGGTCGTGCTGTAGACCGCTCCTTTACGCAAAAGGCGCGCGATGTCGAAGTAGGGGAGCAATAGTGGCTGTCCCACTCGTCCGGAAAAAAAGGCTTTGGTGCGGTTAATAATCCCTGGTAACAGCGGCGCAAGCGTTAATGCCAAGAGGAGGTTGAAAACGGACAGTATATCCACGTTTTATTTTAGTTCCTGCAACGTGGCGGAGTAAGGTAATGGCGTTGACGAAAAATTCGTGGCACAGAGCGGGGTATCTAATGCATACACGTCACGCTGATGATAGTTGATGTAGAGTTGCATCCGCCTATTTTAATTTTTATGCGGGCAAATAGCAAAGAAGCTCTTTAATTCGGTGGTGCATCAGTTTGGGATTGCGGCAGCCATCTTCGATGGCCTCGAAGTAACAAAGAACGGTCGTTGCTGTGTTGACGAAGCAATCTCATTCCCCATTCAAACAGTAAGTTAAATCTGGGATACCCGTAATTCGGCATAGTGCCTTTGGTTTTAAGAAATTCAAAATGATATCATTTGGCGGTACCGGGTGCTTCCCTTTGCACTTTTGCGCCATTTTGTGAATAAAACGCTTTTATCCAATTGTATAATGGCTTAAAAAAAGGTTGATATTTATGTATGGGAGTAATATAATTCAAATCTAATGGGACTAAAAAGGTAAAATAACATATTTTGCGGACGAGGGGCTCGGAATGAGGGGAGCGGCGATTCGGCTGGTTCTCCATCTTCCGGTGATAGGGGGATGGAATGATATTAATTGTAGATGACTCCAGCGTTGCCCGTACGACGCTATGGGAACACTTGGAACCGGCAGGACATCGGATGGAGATGGCCGAGAACGGCGTACATGCGTGGGAGATGCTCAATCGCTCACCGGGGAAATACCATGCCGTCCTCCTGGACCGTATTATGCCAGAAATGGATGGCATCGAGCTTCTGAAGAAAATGAAAAGCCAACCAAGCCTAAATAACCTTCCGGTGATAATGCAAACGGCCAGCCGCGAAAGCCATGAAATCAAAGAAGGCATTAAGGCCGGGGCGTACTATTACCTCACGAAACCGTATTCCAAGGAAGCCGTTCGTCTCATTACGGCGGCGGCGGTTAATGATTTCAAACGGCATAAAATGTTCTCGGAACGGCAAACAAATAATTTATCAAACGATTCTCGAAGGGGGGAAAACCATTACCACTTTCGAACCTTGGAGGAAGCGCAAATAATTTCAGAGCTGCTGTCGCGCGAATGTCCATGTCCGGAGAAAGCGGTGGCGGGTCTCTGGGAGCTTATAATAAATGCCGTGGAGCATGGCAATCTTGGCATAACCTACGGCGAAAAAACGCGGTTGATACAGGAGGGGAAGTGGGAGGAGGAGATACACCGCCGCCTCAGCATGTCACCGTACTCAGCCAGGAAGGCCACCGTCACAATTGAAAAATCCATCAACGAAATCCGTTTTCGCGTGAAAGACGAGGGGGAAGGTTTCGATTGGATGCCGTATATGGAGATTAGCCCCGAGCGGGCGTTTGATACCCACGGGCGCGGGATAGCGATGTCCCGTCACAAAAGCTTTTACTATTTGGAATATGTTGGCAAGGGCAACGAAGTGGTGGCGTCGGTCAAGCGGTAGCATCCCAATCTCTTCCGCGGAAAGTGCCTGCATTGCTTGTGCCGCTCAATTGTTTCGACCCCTTTATTTAAATTAAGGTAGTTGGTTAGCCTGAGCTTTAGGAGGAAATAAAGAAAATTGGTAGCCCCAACGGGAGTCGAACCCGTGTTTGCGCCGTGAGAGGGCGATGTCCTAGGCCACTAGACGATGGGGCCATCCAGTGAGAATAAGAAGTATAAAGAGGAGTACGTCCAAAAGCAAGAGTCTTCCCAGAAAACTGCCGGGAAACGCGTTCTTACGGTTTTGCCGCGAGGAGCGTGGCCGCCTCTATTCCCGCGCCGGTAGTGGGGAAATCCGCTACTAATTGGCGCAGCACGGCGTTGCCCTTATCAAAAGCCTCTTCGGCAAGGTACGATTTTCCCTTTAGCATGAGGGCATCGGCCTTGAACCGGGTGTGGGGCCATTTTTCCAGCAGGTAATTTACACGGCTTATGCAGGAGATATAAGCGGTGGTTTTGAAATAAAATAACGCCACTTCAAATTCCTTTTCCGCCAGACGATCGTTAAGGCTGGTGATTTTATCCAAGACGAACGGCGTGGCGAAGTGCATCGGATATTTCCGGGCGAACTCGGTAAAGATTTCCAGCGCTTTTCCGGCGTTGGTCTGATCTTTTTTAAGAGCAACCATATCCCGGTAATAACTCATTGCTTCGTAAAAAAGGGCGTGTGGAGTGAGTTCGTCCTGCGGATAGAGTTCAACGAAGCGTGCATAGACGGGTGCGGAAGCGATGTATTCCCCTTCCAGGTAGTATGCGTCGGCCGAGCCGAGCAGCGAGTGAATACGGAAGGGGCTGTCTGGCGATTCGTCCAGCAACTTTTGATAGGATTTTTGAGACGGATCGAACTTGTCTTTGGCGAAATAAGCATTTCCGTCGTCGAAATATTCCATTTCCCGCTTGTGCTCTTCCGAGGCGCAGGCACTTATCAACAGGCAGACCGATACTGCGGCAATCATCCATTTCATAGCGCTATAGTTTACCTCCATGTAGCCGGTTATAACCAGCTTTTTTCCTGATTTGGCCCGGATTTTAACGGCCAAGAAACGCGGAAAGCAGTTCCCCGCGGGTATCATCGGTGACGAAGGCTGTTACAGGTATTTCGTGTGTTGAGGCGCTGAAGTGGAACTGTTCCCCTTTATGGAGGGTAAAGGTTTTACGGTAGAGCTTTCCCCCTTCGATGGGTATCAGGAAAAACGATTGGATTGCGGTTTCCACCGGTTGATCGCCAGCGGCGGTTAAGTGGATTGAGAAGGAACGGAACCCGTCATACGACAACGTTCCAAGGTTTATCCAATCCCATCCGGTTCGGGAGGAGGAGGGAACTACCGGTTGTGCCGTCACTCCCTTTTTGCCGACGAAAGCCTGAATCGCCACTTTTTGAGAGCCGTGCGGAACGCGGGCGAAAAGGCGGTAGTCGCCGGTTGGCGCGTCGGTGGTGAGCGAGAGTGTGGCGGCGCGTTTCGGTGAAACCGCCGTTGTAAGGCAAAAACTGTTTGCATAACCATCGGCACCGGGTACAAATCCTTCGCCGGACGCCGCGGCGGGGAGCAACGGATAACCTCCCACAACCGTGAGCGCCAAAGCCGCATCAGGATAGGCGGTACTCACCTCCAATTCACCGGCGGGCGATAAGCGAAGGGTCGTCCCCGTGAAGGTGGGGCGGAGCGTCCGGAAGTTGGCGGGAAACTCCTCGCCAGTGACGCGGTTGGAGTAAAGCCGCATGCCGCCGCTTTCACTCTCAATCAAATCCAGATTTTTGGTTTCGTAAGGAACGTACCGGATGAGGGCAAGACCTTGAAAGCGTACCGCTTCCACGGGCGCGGCGGTGCGTTCGATCCGATAACGCAGGGCGGCGGTTTCCGCGTCATGGAACGGGTGCATGTCTTCGGAAGAATAAAGTATCCAAGCCGGGGATGCGGGACCGCTGCCGTATGGCGTCGCGGCAATCATGCCGATGGTCATATCATCAGCGGCCGGTATTCGCCCCTCGGCCGCGAGCCATTGGTGCCGCCAGTGGCCCGGATGGAGCGCAATCATCGGGGCGGTGGAGTTTTTTCCGATGTGGTATAGCGTTCCACCCGCGTCCAACCGCTGATCGAGAAAATGAAAGGCGCGGGAAAACTCCTTGCGGGCGGCGTTAAGCGCGGCGGCATGATAATCGTTAGCGTAGTAGCCGGCCGCGCTGGCAAACAGAGCCGCTGTCACCCATGCGGCGGCTGCGGCGCGGAACGGGGTGAAGTTGAGAACCGCGAAACCCGCTCCCGTGAGGGCGATGAGGGCGGGGGCGAACACGAACAGATGGCGTGGCAGTGTGTTGCCATTTGTCCCAGCGGTCAACAGGAGCAGCGGCAGGAAAAAGTAAATCGCCAATCGGCGTCCCGCGGCGTCGGCGGTACCCGCCACGGCCAGAATTACGATCGGCAGCGCCAACAACCACGTGGTAATGTTTTGCGTGAAGTAGCCAAATACCAGCGAATTAAAGAAAATAAATATCGCTTCGATGCCGGCTCCGGCAGGCCAGATGTTTGGATTTTCAAGGGCCGAGACAAGATGACTTTCAAATACGGTATACAGCCACACCACCGCGGGCAATAAAAAAAGTCCTTGCAGCGCCAGCCATTCCCCCCAGATTCCCCGCTGCTCGTTGCGCTTGACATACACTGCTGTCAGCATGGCTGGTATCAACGGCAGGGCGGCGTATGAGGTAAACACCGCCAGGATTTGCGCGCAAAGGGCGGCCAGCGCGGCGCGTGTATTCCCGGAGTCCATATAGCGTTCCAGGGCCACAAGGGCGGCGACGGCCAGCAGCTGCGCCAAGGCATCGGCGCCCGCTTCGCGCGAATGAAAAATTGCGAATGGCGATGCGGCTTGCACAAATGCGGCGAACAGCGCCGCCTTGCGTCCCGCCGTCCGCATCGCCAAGACATGTACGGCGGCGATCACGGCGGTGCCGCAGATCGCCTCAAACAGCCGGGCAAACCAAATCGATTCATGCAGGCGCGTCCAGAAGTATATGGCGTTGTAATACAGGGGCGGGTTATCACTGTAGAGTTGCGGGTTGAGCGGGGAGGGGCCGGCGGTGCCGGCCAGATAGGCCGCTGCCTCGCCGTATCGGAGATCCTGAAACCCAAGTCCGTACAAGCGGAGGGCAAGGCCGAACAGGATGATTAACGCAAAGCCGAGTCCGGTTTCGCGCGGGAGGGAGCGCGCGCCTCCAAAGTTGATATGTTCCCGCGAGGTTTCCTTAATCATGGAGAAAATGCTACCACACCCGCATGATGGGCGAGCGGTCGAATTTGGGATGCCTTAAATTTGGCGGATTATTTAACGGCGAGACGCCGGATATTGGCGTGGCGGCGAATCATCTGCCAGGTGAGCGATCCCTCACGGTACATCGTTACCGCCAACCCAGCCAGTTTGAAAACATTTGCCAGCCAGGCGAAGGCCACGAGCGGCGCCGGATACTTCATTAAAAACGCTCGATGCGAAAACCAGCGGATCAGTTTTTTCGGCACAAAGTCTTTGGTGAGCAGCGACAGCAACGCCAGCCAGAACTTGTCCTCCGCCGGGCGCTCGTGTGTGAGGCTTACTTCCCACTGGAAAAGTGATTTATCGGTGTACCCCTCCACTTGATCCAAGGTGATTTTTCCTTCCGTCAGCAGCCGTTCGGTGAGCGGTGTGCCGGGAAAATGGGTGAGCGAAAGGATGAAGAGCGAGTAGGGGCGGGGGATTTCCAGCATAAACTCGAAGCATTCCCGCTTGTCCTGCGTGGTTTCCAGCGGATTGTCGATGATGAGGTCGTAGTGTACCCGCAGGCCGCTTTCGTGCAGGATGCGCACGGCATTGCGGAGCTTGTCGTTGCCGAGGCGTCGGTCGTAGATTTCGTTGGATACCCGTTCGCTGCCGTTTTGTATCCCCATTTCCACCAGCGTCATACCGGCGTGCTTGAGCTTCTCCAGGAGGGTTTCGGTGACGTGTTGCGGGTTTAGCAACCCGTCAAAAGGAAGCCCTATCTCGCGGCGGTATTTTTCCACAAATTCGCCGGTCCACTTTTTGTTGGTGGCGAAAAGGTCATCGTAGAACTTTATCCGCCTGATGCCCGGCATGACTTCGCGCGCCCGTTTGATTTCGGCGATGATCCGGTCGACGCTGCGGATGCGCAGGTACTTTGGATTTGCCTTCAAAAAGAAGGTGTTGGTGCAGAAGGTGCAGCAATGTGGGCAGCCGCGCGAAGAAATGGCGATAAAAGCCCCTTCGTTTTTTTGGGGATCCCCTTCGCGCCAGATGCCGTCTTTGCTGTAATGTTTGTTTGGCGCGCCAAAGTCCGGATCGGGTATGGCGTCAAGGTCCACATAGGGGCCGATCTCATTTTTTATCACCGTGCCATCGGCCTTGCGGAACCAGAGGCCGGGAATCGCCGCTATTTCTTTTCCATCGCGCAACCGGCGCATCAGCTCCGCCATCGGCGCTTCCCCCTCGCCACGGCACAACGCGTCGCAGATGGCGATACTTTGATCCGGCATGATGGTCGGATGCGTGGAACCCCAGACCACCGGCAGCCCCAGCCGCGCGTGGACTTCGCGCGTGACGATTTCGGCCAGTTTTGCGTAGGAGGAACGGAGCGATATCCCGACGATGTCCACCCCTTTATCGCGCAGAAGGTGGATGAGCGAGTCGAGATCGTCCGGCTTTGGATATTGGAATTCGTTACGTTTGAAATCCTCGAAGAAGATTTCCACCACCTCAAAACCGGCCTCGCGCACCGCGGAGGCGACATAGCGGATTCCCAGCGATTCAAAGCTGTAAAGCGCGATAAGCGCCAAAAGCGGTTTTTTTTCGCCCGGCTTGAAGTCCAGCAGCGAAGTTGATTTTTGGGTTTGCACAGTATCCGTCATATCGGCAATAGTACGCGATTCTTTACGCCGAGGGAATGGGACATTGAAGCCGATGACTTAATCCGGATTCCAAAGGCTCCTCCCCTCACTAGAGGGGAGGATTGCCGTGGAGTTACAGTGATAGTTGTTGCCCGGACAAGCCAAGCGCGGCGGAGGAAGAAGCCTTTACTTTGCCTTCTTTAACGCGTTTAGGAAGGAGTCGGTTCTCAGGAGTGCGTGCACCGCCCCCATGGTGCCGTTGCTCAGAGTTTCGAAATAATTATCGGCTTTATAGGAACGTCCAAAGGCATGCGCGTCGTCCGAGGTCATTCCTTCCCATAATACGGAGCCGCTGGCTGATTTCAGCCGCCATTTAAACGCAACGGTGCCGCTGTAGGTGCCGGTTTCGACAACATAAAAGCTAATAATGTCGCCTTCAAGAGTTGCATTGCCTCCGCTCTTCACCACGCCAACCCCAAACTGACCAAGCGTTTCCGCGACCCGTTCGGTCAGCCATTTGCCCACGTTATCTTTGGTGGTGACCAGAAGAGCTTTGTCTTCTCCCTTTTCGATGTTTTTTCCGATTTCAGCTTGATTTTTTCTGAAGTCCGTAAAGGGGGCCACGACAAGTTTCACATTCTGAAAAGCGGTGATATCGACGGGATCCATGTCCTTCGGTTTATGGGAAGCCTTCCATTCAAGTGAAATATTTAAAAGGTCGCCAGCGGACGACGCTGTGGGGGCGAGGCCGCATAACGCCACAAGTGAAATCAAGAATAGATATTTGAAGTTTTTCATGCTGATCTCCTTTTTGGTCGAAGGTTTATAAACAGAAGTTTAATGACCAAGCTAAAGTATATACCTGATGGTGAACGTGTCAACTTGAGCACGCGCACGGGTGATGTATTAAATCTTGTGTCAGGGTAGAGAAAGGGGTACCAACGTTTAAACGACCAAATTTAAAGGAGGTACCCCATGGCACTGAGAGCCACAATTACGAATTATGCCCAAGCGG
>JAHFEK010000067.1 GCA_023248495.1 Nitrospinales bacterium | reverse complement strand
CTTCGCTGGTTGCCTACTGCCTCGGCATCACCAACGTCTGCCCGCTGAAGTACAACCTCTACTTCGAACGGTTCCTGAATCCGGGGCGGAAAGACCCACCCGATATCGATGTCGATTTCGCGTGGGACTAGCGGGATGCCGTCATCAACTCGGTGCTGGAAGAGTTTGCGGGGCATGCGGCGATGGTCTGCAATCACGTCCTTTTCCAGCCGCGAATGGCGGTGCGGGAGGTTGCCAAGGTGTTCGGGCTGACCGAGGCCGAGATAGGGACGATGGCGAAAAGGCTGCCTCATGCGTTCAGCGATTTCGGGCTGGATGTGGACGTGGACGAAAAGCTTTCGGCCATTCACGGCCTGTTGGACCAAAACCTCCCCGTGCCATGGCCCGCCATTTTGCGGATGGCGGCGCGGCTGGTGCTGTTACCGCGCAACCTGTCGGTACACTCCGGCGGGGTGGTCATCACCCCCAACCGGCTGGACGAGTATGTGCCGGTGGAGATGGCCACCAAAGGCGTGCCGGTGATCCAGTGGGAAAAGGATTCCACCGAAGAGGCCGGACTGGTGAAGATAGACCTCTTGGGAAACCGCAGCTTGGGGGTGATACGCGACGCGATAGCGAATATCCGCGGGAACGGCGAACCGTTTGACGAACGCGCATGGGAGCCGGAAGACGATCCCGCCACGCAACAGGCGGTGTCGGCGGGAAAAACGATGGGCTGCTTCTACATCGAAAGTCCCGCCATGCGCCAACTGCTGAAAAAGTGCGCGGTGGGGGATTTCGAGCATCTCGTCATTTTGAGCAGCATCATCCGCCCCGCCGCCAACGAGTTCATCCGCGCCTATATCAGCCGCCTGAAAGGGGAGCCGTGGACGCCGATCCACCCGTTGCTGGCGGAGGTGCTGGACGAAACGCTGGGGGTGATGGTGTATCAGGAGGACGTTTCAAAGGTCGCGGTGGCGCTGGCCGGTTTCTCGCACGCCGACGCCGACGGGTTGCGCAAGATTTTGTCCAAAAAAGACCGCGAATACCGGATAAAGGACTATTACCAGCGGTTCCGCCAAGGGGCGCTGGGGCGCGGGGTGACGCCGGAACAGGTGGAGGCCATCTGGGCGATGATGATGAGTTTCGACGGTTATTCGTTTTGCAAGCCGCACAGCGCCAGCTATGCGCGGGTGTCGTTTCAGGCCGCGTACCTGAAAGTCCACCACCCGGCGGAGTTCATGGCGGCGGTTATCAGCAATCAGGGGGGATTTTACGGCGCCTTCGCCTACGTTTCCGAAGCGCGGCGGATGGGCTGCGCGGTGCTGCCGCCGGATGTGAACGAAAGCTCCGTAAAGTGGAAAGGGCGGGGGAGGGAGGTGCGGGTTGGGCTTTTGTCCGTAAAAAATATAGGCGGCGCAACGATGGAGCGGATAACCGCCGCGCGCGCCGAGGGGCGCTTCAGGAGCTTTGACGATTTCCTTGCCCGCGTGAGGCCCGATGAAGAGGAGGCGCGATCTCTCATCGCCTGCGGCGGGTGTGACGCATTTTTGGAAGGTCCGGGGCAACGGGGGACGCTGCTTTGGCGCTTGGCGCGCGAAAAAAAGGGGACGGTCCGCCGCGCCGTCGCCGCCGGACTGTTCGACGGGATGGAGAACATTCCAGCCCCCTTCATCCCGCCGCAAGAGCCGGTGGAGCGGCTGCGGGGGGAGTTCTCCACCCTCGGCTTTTTGTGCGCGGCGCACCCGATGCTTTTCTATAAGGAGCGGTTGCGCCATTATGCGCCGAAAAAGGCCGCCGCGCTTGAGCGGCATGTGGGCCGCCGCATCGCCGCCGCCGGCATCATGATCACCTCGAAGACCGTGAGCACCAAAAAGGGGGAGCCGATGAAATTCGTCACCTTCGAGGACGAAACGGGGCTGGTGGAATGTGTCTTCTTCCCCGACGCCTACCGCCGCTATGTGGACGTTCTGGAATACGGCAAGCCGTTTCTTCTCCACGGCCTCGTGGAAGACGACTTTGGCGCGCAAAGCCTCACCGTCGAATCCGTCCGCCGCCTCTAACAGGGTGTTGAAAAACTATGCATCTGAGTGCAACGAAAAACAATTTTGAATCGGAACGTCCCGGCTGAATATCCGTTTGCCCGCCAAGACAAAATAAAAAGGGGCGGGATTTTCATCCCGCCCTTGCAGTTGATCAGGAACAGCCGGTCAAATCGCGATCCAAGTGGTGCCGCCGTCGAGGGAGTAGGAGTAGGCGGCCTTTCCCGTACCGGCGTAAACCGCCCGCACAATGGTGGAGGGGGTGCCACCGCCAGTCATCCGCAGTTCGCCGCCGGTCGGCGAGCCAATAGAACCCGTCGAATACGAACCGGTGAGCGGGGTCGGCGTCGTGAGGTCAACATACCCGGTCTGGTCGTAATAGAAGCGGCCGGTAACGGTTTCCGAATAGGTGGAGCCGCTAATCGTGAGGGTCATGTTGTAGTTTTCCAGCTTGACGTAATAGGTGGTGCTGCCGGACGTCGCCTTGAACGTCAGGTTCAAGCCAATGGTATGGCTGGCCGTTGTCTTCGTGGCGGTGACTGTCCCGGTCATCGTGGCTGTGGCGCTGGAAGTCGTCATGGTCAGATCTATTGTTATCGTGGCGTTGGCGGAGGTGCCGGTTGCGGTAATCGTGCCGTTCATTGTCGTGCTGCCCGAACAATAGTTGGTAAACACGAACGACGCGCTGGCAGTGCTGGTGGTATAGGTATACGACCCGCCGCAGGAGCCGGTGGATGAACCGGTGGCCTTAGGTGCGTCGAGCGCTGCTATGGCATCGGCCAACGGCTTGCCAAATCCGTCGTCATAGACTGGTGCGGCACCCGGCTTGAAATACGGCTTTAGGGAATAGGCCTCCGATATGCTCTGCGCCGTACTCAAATTGGTGGTGCTGGCCGTTGCAACTTTTGTCGCGTTGGAGGAACTGATAACCGCCTGCGTGGTGGCGACCGTTGAGGTGGTTGCGGGTGCAGACGAGCCACCGCCGCCAATGCCGCCAACGCCACACGCCGCCACAGATGCCGCTATCACAGCGGTCAACAGCAGATTTTTAAAAACGCCCTCAAGTTTCATAGTAACCTCCAAATTGTTAAGCCATCATCCCGTTTATCGGGGAAAAAAAGTGTATCGTAAACTTACAGCAGATTCAACCTCAATTTATTTGATAATATGAAAACTTGTAATCTTCATCCGTGATCTCCTTTTTCCAGCCATGCGCTGTTCAATGCCGGCATTCTTCATCTCCCTTTCCTGTTTTGGGTACGACCTTCCCGCCCTTAAACAACCTTGCCCCTAAAATGTTTTCCTTAATGCAAAAAGTTGAAGCCGCACCTGGTTGTCACGGAAGTACTTGCAGGACAGCCTCGTCCATTTAGCGGCGTTCTTCCCTATCCTTGTGGCGATGGGAAATATGGGTTGAAAAAAAAGTTGACATTTTTTATGGGATAGATATAATCCCATTTAAATAGGACTAAAGGGGTGCATTAAGTTATAAGGGGTATAGTAAGTCATGTTTAAGCTTTCGAGAAAAGGGGAGTATGCGATACGGCTGATTCTCCATCTTGCCGCCAATCCCGCCAAGGTTTGCACCACCGGCGAAATCGCCAAGACCCAGGACATTCCGTCCGCCTTCCTCAAAAAAATAATCCAGGACTTGCAACCGTCCGGTTTCATTATTTCATCCAAGGGACAAAAAGGGGGGATCATGCTGAATGTTCCCCCTGAGAATATTTCGGTCGGCGACATCATACAGGCGGTTGAAGGCCAGTTATTTTTGAACGTCTGCCTGGTGAAGAAGGGGGCCTGTTCGCGCGACGAGGTCTGCCCGGTGCATGAGATGTGGAGAAAGTGCCAAGACGCGGTCGATGGCATATGGAAAGCGCACAACTTCAAGGATATGTCGGACAGGGGCCGACAACTGGCGTGGGCGCAAACCGGGAAGCCAAAAAAGGCCGATGCGGCGGACAGGGTGCGGCTGCCGGTAAAAAAGGTAAAAAATCCGCTGGGCGGATAACAGCTAAGGGTTTTCTTTAACAGTTATAAGGGAGGGACTTGTATGAGCGCTCATGCGACAACAGGGCAGCACTGGGATACCAGTACAGCGCCCCTATTGGTGGCGGTAGGGTGTTTGCTCACCGTGCCGTTGCCATTCGCCAGCTATTTCCAGTATCACAGCTTGGGAATGGCGGTTGGATTTTTGGGGATCGGGGTGCCGACCCTCTTGGCGGGCATTTCGGTGTGGGTGAAGGAAGGCGTGAACCAGAAGCACGACCAGTTCGGCTATTCCCAAATGGCATTGCCCATATTCATCACTTCCGAAGTGCTTATTTTCCTGGGCCTGTTCGTCAGCTATTGGGCGGTCCGGCTGTGGGCTCCTTTGTGGCCGCCGGCGGGATCGCCGCATATCGGCACCACCATCCCGATCATAATGACCATCCTGCTGGTAACGTCAAGTTATACGTACCATGTCGCGGAAGGAAAGCTTGAAGAGGGCGATATGGGCGGATTTAAGTCCATGCTCGGCCTTACGATGCTGTTGGGATTTCTGTTTTTAGGGTTGAGCATGTTCGAATACAGCCATCTCATCGGCGAAGGCTTTACCCCGTCGTCCAACATTTTCGGGTCGGCATTCTATTCCATAACCGGTTTCCACGCGGCGCACGTCTTGGTCGGGCTTTGCACGTTCCTCGCCGTTTTGTTGCCGGCATTGAATGGGAAGACAAACATGGATTTTGTGAAATGCGCGGGGGTGTACTGGCATTTCGTTGACATAGTCTGGTTCTTCGTCGTTTCGCAGATCTATTTCTGGTAGGACCATGGGAAAAGCGGCGTACGGAATAATCTCCCGCGTGGCGCTGTGGTTGGTGCTTTTTACGGCACTTGCCTCGGGCGCGGCGTCCGCGGAGTATGGCCGCGTTCCCGAATCCGCGATTGACCTTTCAAAGATCAAGATCGACGAAATTAAATATCTGGGGAAGAAACTGAATGGCGAAATGGCGCTTGTGGACCAGGACGGCGTCCGCTTCAATCTCAAAGACATGTTTGGCAAGCCGCTTATTCTTGTTCTTTCCTATTACTCGTGCGACGGGGTTTGTTCCACCGTTAACTCGGATTTGCGGGATGTCCTCGCGAAGGCCGGGAAGGTGGAAATTGGCAAAGACTTTAATGTCCTTACCATCTCGTTTGACAAAAACGATACCGCCGCGACGGTTACCAATTTCCGCAAAGACCTTTCCCTTCCCCCCAATCAAGCCAGGGCATGGAAGCATGCCCTGGCTATTAATTCCCAGGATGCGGGGGATTTGGCCGCCGGGATCGGTTTCAAATATTTCTGGTCTCCCAGCGACCGGGTTTTTCTCCATCCCAACCTGTACATCTTTATCTCCGCCGACGGCCGGGTAGTACGCTATTTGAGCGCGTCCAGCGTGGGGCCTTTGGATGTGGAAGTGGCGGTGATGGAGGCGGCGCGCGGGGATGTGAGTCCCAGCCAACTCGGCGCCCTGCTTGTCAGCTATTGCTACAGTTACAACTACAAAGTGGGGAAGTACACCTTGAATTTGCCGATTTTCATCGGGCTTGGTTCGCTTGCCGTTGGGGGAATCTCGTTTTTTATCGCTTCGATTATCCAAAAAAGGAAAAAGAAACACGTATGAAACACCTAAGGGAGGAGTTTTTATGAATATCGGTCCAGCATTAAGAATTTTGGGAGCGGTTGTGCTTACCGCCGTTCCCGCGTTCGCGTCCGGGGGAGGGGCGGAAATCGCCGATCCCGCCGCCGGATGGGATGAGTTGTGGAAGCATTTTCTCATCGACGTGACGTTGATAGGCGGTGTGTTCGGCGCGGTGGCGCTCTACTGGTTGTTTAAATACCGGGCTGATAACATAAACCAGGTGGGAACCGGCCCCACCATAACGCGGGCTCAAATGTTTGGATGGGCGCTCATTCCGGCGTTTATTTTCATGGCGGACGACTTTTATCTCGCCGCGAATGGCTGGACGCTCTGGAACACCTACCGCACCGTTCCCAAAGATGCGTTGGAGGTCAAAGTGACCGGCTCGATGTGGCAGTGGAACTTTGAGTACGCAAACGGCGTCAATTCGGATGTCCTGAAGGTGCAGGCGGGGCGGCCCGTCGTGCTGCGGATGACAAGCGATGACGTGGCTCATGCGTTCTTCCTGCCGAAGTACCGGGTAACCGAGGATCTGATGCCGGGGCGGATAACGTATTTATGGTTCTACCCCAAAGAGGCGGGAAAAACCTATGTGACATGCGTCCAATTTTGCGGAGCGTCACACGCCGATATGAGCGCCGATGTTGAGGCGCTTCCGGCTGAACAGTTCAACAACTGGCTGGCATCGGCCGGCGCGAAGCCCGCTCCGGATGCCTCCGGCGGTCAGCCCGCTCCGGCGGCCTCCGGCGAACAACCTGGCGGCGCTTCCGGCAAAGCCTTATAGGATTGGGGAGAAAATAAAAAATGAAAGAGTGGATATTTACAACCGACCATAAACGGGTCGGCATCCTGTACCTTATCGGATCCATGGCCGCATTCGCGGTTGCGGGCATCATGGCGTTGCTGATACGCGCCGAACAGTTCAACCCCGGCTTGGGGGTGGCTTCCGAGCCGACGCAATACAACACGTGGCTCTACTTTCACGGCGCCGCGATGATATTGGGCTTTTTGATACCCGGACTCACCGGGTGGGCCGCCAACTACCTAATACCCCTCATGATCGGGGCAAAGGATGTGGCGTTTCCCCGGCTGAACGCCCTTAGCGTTTGGCTGTTTTGGATGGGCATAGTTGTCGCGCTCCTTACGTTTGTGATTCCGGATCCGCCCGATATCATGTGGACCGGTTATCCCCCGTACTCCGTGAAGACGGCCGGAAATACCGCGTTCTACGTGTTTACGGTGCATCTCATCGGCTTCTCGTCGATTCTGGGCGCGGTCAACTTCATCACCACCATCATCTACATGCGCGCGCCGGGCATGGGCTGGAAGCAGCTCAATGTCTTCGTGTGGTCCCTGCTCACCGGCCTCATCATCCAGCTCATTTTCGTGCCGGTGCTCGCCGCCGCCGTGACGTTGCTTCTCTTTGACAAGTATTTGGGCACGCACTTCTTCGACGCGTCGGCGGGCGGGGATACGTTGCTGTACCAAAACCTTTTCTGGTTCTATTCGCACCCGGCGGTGTACGTCATTTTCCTGCCGGCAATGGGGCTTTTATTCGAGATCGTCTCGACCATGTCGAAAAACCGTCCGTTCAACTACAACGCGTTGGTTGCGGGCATGATCGGCATTGTTTTTATAAGCGGTGAAGTGTGGGTGCATCACCTGTTCACCTCCGGCATGCCCGATTGGATACGCGTCGCCCAGATGGTGACCACGCTGATGATTTCGGTGCCGGTCGGTATTATGGTCATGTCCCTGTGGGGAACTATCTATAAAGGCTCCATCACGTACAACACGGCCATGTATTACGGCGCGTCCTGTTTTCTGCTGCTCCTGCTGGGGGGGCTTACCGGCATACCGCTGGCCATGGCCCCGCTGGATTTGCATATCCACGGAACATCGTTCGTTCACGCCCACTTTCATTTTATTATGGGCATTTTCGCGGCCTTCACGGTGTTCGGATCGGTCTATTTCTACTTCCCGAAGATGACCGGGAAGATGTGCAACGAGACGCTTGGAAAACTTTCATTCTGGCTGAACTTTATCGGCGTGAACGTGACGTTCTGGCCCCTCTTTTATATCGGCATCGCATTTGGCATGCCGCGCCGGTATTACGACTACTCCAGGATTCCGGAAGCCACCCCGTACCACCACATCGCCACCTACGGGGCGATAATGGTTGGGTTGGGTATAACGCTCATGCTCGTCAACTGGGTTTACTCGGCTATCAAGGGGCCAAAGGCGCCGGAAAATCCATGGCGCTCCGCTTCGCTGGAATGGACGCACGCGGTCAGCCCTCCGCCGCATGGCAATTTTGCGTCACCGCCAACCGTTTCCTCGGATTGGACGCCGTACAACTACAAATAAGCGCTCTCTAAACGGGAGCCGTCAAGGCGGGGGCTGTAAAAGGTCCCCGCTTTTTTTTTAGGCAATTATGCCGATAACGAATCTGGGGGGAATGGCCGCGTGTTCCGGGGGTTTATCAGTTTGAAATTAAGGTTTGAATGGAGCATTGGAGTTCTTAGTTAACACGTTCAAAGACAGTGGTTTGTCACTGAAAGGCCAGCCGTGACGATCCCAAACTGATACACCACCGCCGCGCCGTTCCGAGAGGCCGGTTGTCTTTGCCGGTATAGAAGGTTAAAATCTTCACTACGGGGTGTGAAACGATATTTGAATGGCGTCAGCTTGACCCGTAAATCGAGGATCAATGAAATTGCATATCGGTAAAGCAGTCCACCTATTGTTTTTTATCGCCATTTTTTTGTCTTCGCCGATCGTTTATGCAGCGGATTTTGGCGCGGAGATTGTGGATATTTCCGGCAAGGTTTATATCGTCCAGAAGGCCACCGGGAAAAAGATTTCCGGTAAGATGGGGATGAAAATTGGGCCGGGCGACGTGATTGAGACCGATGCGGAAGCGGAAGCCGAGATTTTATATGATGACGGCAACGTGACCCGCATCGACGAAAATACGCGGCTTGAAATCACAAAACTTTCGATGGAGCCGGATAAAACGCGCGAATCGACGCTCAATCTGGCGTTTGGCCGCATTAAGAATTCGGTATCGAAGCTGGCCACGACCAAATCCAAATTCGAAGTGAACTCGAAGACGGTTACTGCGGGAGTCACCGGCACGCCGCCGTGGGTGGTAAATGTTGTCGGCGGCAAAAACGCATCCGAGCAACCTAAAACCGAAATCGACCTATTAAAGGGGGAAAAGGGGGGCGTTTTTGTCCGCGGCACCGACCCGAAGGCCTCGACGATTATTCTAACCCCCGGTACCCGCACTATAGCTCAAATAGGGGCGCCGCCGATGAATCCGTTTCCGATTTCCTCCACGCGCATGAATGAGCTTCAATCGAAAATGCCGATAACCACGCCTCCCGCCGTGCGGCAGGAAAAGCGGCAACAGCTTGATACCAAACCGGTGGAAGCATCGAAAGATAAAAAAGAAGAGAAAAAGGAAGACAAGAAAGAAGAGAAGAAGGAAGACAAGAAGGAAGACAAGAAAGAAGACAAGAAAGAAGACAAGAAAGATACTAATAAATCTGATAAAGCAAACGAGGCCGGAAAGGGGAGTGTCGTGGTGGAACCCGTGGTGGGCGGGGCTACAACCGTGGTGGAAACCACGGTTGGCGGGGCTGCCGATTCCATGAATACCGGATCGGGCGGCACTGGCCCGGCTACCGATGTTCCAGCCACGGGAAAACCTGGCGGTGGGGGATTGGTAATGGATTACATGACCCATATCGTATCGGTTGCTCCGGTGGCCGCGCCCTCCGCCGCGACTCCGCCGCAGGATCCGACCGGAATAGCCACTCAAAGCCAGGTTTCGCAAGGGGCGAATGCGCTTGCGGGCGCGAATCCCACCGTTGTTCCCACCACGACACGGGTACGGGTGCAAGTGGGAGTGGTGTATAAATAAGCGAAGCGGACTAAATACAAAAGTGAAGATGCAACGGGCGTGGACATGCCTGATCTGCTTGGCATTCGTATATGGCGGGAGCTCGTTTGCGGCCGAGACGCAAGAGACGGCGCCAGCGGCGGAGCGGCAGGAAGCAAAAATTGTGGTGCAGGCGGATGAAAACCGCGGCTCGTGGACAAGTGACGCTTCCCCAAAGAAGAAGGGGGGGCAGAATTTAGCCTACTATTCGGTCGGTTATTATGCCGCCCGGTGGGGCGTGACGGTGCTCGGCTCATTCGCCGACACATCGTACATCAACAATGATTCCTCGAAGGGGGACTTCAGCTACACCGGGATCATGGATAGCACCGTTTCCACTTATTACATGCGCCCTTCCTTGTTTGGCCTGGATGTCCGGCTTGGGCTTGACCTTAGTGCCGACGGGACATCCCTCCTTCAGCAGCGGGGATTTGGGAGCGATGATGCT
>JAHFEK010000025.1:17847-35546 GCA_023248495.1 Nitrospinales bacterium | reverse complement strand
CAAAAGAATTCTTGCTTTCATGCTTTACCCCATTTTATAAATTTGGATAAATAGAAGAGCACGTTCCATGCCTGAAAAGCTTACGAGACAGATTGCGACTTAGAATCAACGGGTTACCCTATAGATTCATTGCGAACCCACTTTTATGGGAGTGTGAATATATTCCCAGCCGGAAAAATATAAAATGCCGCCTTCCCATTTCAACTTACAAGATCAATGCTTTTCAACGGGTGTGAATAAATTCCCTGTGGGATTAATTTCCTATAACACTAAATAGGTAACTTTACTCAGCACCATTGTTTCTTGTACCAAAAACCCCCGAATGGGATTATGCGATGTGGGATATTTGGAAAGTAAAACATAGGGTGGAGGAAAAGCGATAATCTTGATCCTTACTTCTCTTTTTTGGGAGCGCGTGGCTTATTAATGCTTTTGTTCAGCGCGGAACGGGTAGTGCCCAGCAACCGGGCGGCAACATTCTGGTTATTATTCGCTCGCCTCAACGCTTCCTTCACCAGCATTTCCCGCGCTTCTTTCAAAGTGGGAAAAACAAACGGGCTGTTAAACGAAATGGCGCCCGCGCTCAATTGCAGCGCGCCGGTCGCGGCTTCAGCCGGAGGCTGTCCGGTGGAGTTTTTTATCCCTGTAGCTTGAACAAACGCTTTTGTCGAAAGCATTTTGTCTCCCATATGGCTGCTCACGGCATCGAACACCATGGCACGCAGTTCCCGCACGTTGCCGGGAAACGGATAGGCGGCAAGGATATGCGGAAGTTCTTTGGGAAAAGGCGGCTTCCTTTTTGAGAGCGCCGCAGCCGCTTCTTCCATAAATTGATTCAGCAGCAGTGGTAGATCATCCACCCGCTGGCGCAGCGGGGGGATTTCAACGCGGTGCGTCCGCAACCGGTAATAGAGGTCGGCGCGGAATTTCTTTTCTTTCACCATTTCTTCCAGATTGCGATGGGTGGCCACCACTACACGCGCCGTGGTTAGAGACGGGGTGTTATCGCCAAGCCGGTAATACTCCCCTTCCTGCAACAGCCGCAACAGCTTGGCTTGCGACACGGCGGAAAGATCACCGATTTCGTCCAAAAAGAGTGTCCCGTTTTCCGCCCTTCCTATCAACCCCGGCCTGTCGGCATCGGCGCCCGTAAAGGCCCCTTTCTTGTGGCCGAAGAGAGTGTCTGAAAACAAGGTGTCATCCAATTCGGCCACATTCACCGAAACCATATCCCCCTTGCGCCCGGAAAGGCGATGGATGGCGCGGGCGATAAGCTCTTTGCCCGTCCCGGTTTCACCCACGATGAGCACTGGCTGGGTAGAAACCGCCACCGCCTCGACATAACGCTGCGTGCCAAGCAGAACCGCATTTTGGGTGCGCATCCCCCCAAAAGCCTCCGGATGGGCCAGTTTGCCGGAAAGCAGTTTTTCCTTGAGCAAAAGATTCTCGGACATCAGCTCGCGATGCCGGAACACAAGCCGTATTTCATTGATGAACTTATCGGGATCAAGCGGTTTGACAAGGTAGGTCACGGCCCCCGCTTTCATGCAATCCACCACGGTGGCGATATCGTTCCGGCCGCTGAACATCACCATGCTGGTGTCCGGCCACTCCTCGCGCATCTTCATAACCAGTTCCCGGCCAGTCATGTCCGGCAATATCATATCCACCACCGCCACCGCATATTTTTCAGCGGCCATTCGCTCAAGGGCTTCACGCGCAGTACCGGCCTTCACGATAGATTGCCATCCCGCCGAGATCAGCGTCAGGGCGCAGGCATCCAGCACCGCGGGATCGTCGTCAACAAGCAATATCTTCCGCTGGAGGTCAGATTGCATTGCTTCCTCCTCCTATAACGGGGAATTCCATTACCGCAGTGGCCCCCTTGCCGGCGCCTTCGGACATAAACCAGAGCATACCGCCATGTTCTTCCATGATCTCCCGCGAGACCATAAGCCCCAGCCCGGTTCCGCCGCTCTGTCCCTTGGTGGTGAAAAAAGGTTGCGCCAGGTTTGCGACAATGTCAGGTGGAATACCGGATCCTTCGTCAACAACCTTTACCAGCACCTTTTCAATTTCGGGCCGGTAGCTGGTGATTACCTTGAGAGTGCCCGCCCTGCCCGACATCGCCTGGCACGAGTTCGTGAGCAGGTTCACCAGTACCTGCTCAATCTCAGCGGAGTTTCCCGCCACCAACGGCAAAGATTCCTGCAACTCAGCGGCATAAAAACTGGCGTGAAGACGAATCAATGTGCCGGTAAGCTCGGCGGCATTCCTCACCAGCGCGTTTAAATCCACCGGGGTCTTTTTTATAATTTTTGATGAACGTGAAAATTTCTTCAGACGGGCAACGATCCCCCCTATCCGCCCCGCCCCCTCGCCAAGAGTGCCGACCAGCTTCCGCATCTCCCCCACCGCCGCGCCGAACGGCAGGCCGCCAGCGGTATCCGGCGGGGCGGGGTGGCTTCGAAGCGCGGTATCGAAATCATTCCACATTTTTCCCGCCATCGAGGCGTTCATCGTCATATAGGCAAGGGGATTATTGATCTCGTGCGCAACAGTGGAAACCAGCAAGCCCAGCGCCCGCATTTTATCCGCGTGCAGCATCTCCTGCCGGTACCGCTCGACTTTCTGGCGCGAAGCCACCTGTTCGGAGATATCAACAATAAGAACAAATATGCCAATAACCTCCCCGCCAAGCCCGAACTGGGGTGCCTGCTGAACATTCAGATGCCGTTCCACGCCATCAGGAAAAACGCTGGCGAACTCGTAGTTCACCGCCTCCCCCGCGAATGTTCGGTCGATGTTTTCCTTCAGCCTGCCGTAAACATCATTCCCATGAATTTCCCAAAGCTGTCGTCCGATAATCTGGCTCAGAGCAAGTCCATACATCTTCTCGAACTGCTTGTTGACAAAAATAAACCGGCGCTCCGGATTTATGTACGCGATCAACGCGGGCAATGAATCGGCTATCAGATGCAGCATCGCCCTGCTTTTCTCCATCTTCATCACCGCTTCATCACGCGCTTTTTTTACCCTCAACGCCGTAATGCCGTAGGCAAGGTTTTCTGATAATTCCGATAACAGACTCACCTCGTTATCATTAAACGCATTGGATTCGGTTGAATAAACCATCAACGCGCCGAACAGCTTCTTCTCATCCCATAAGGGCAAGGCGATTGAAGAGGAATACCCCCGTTTGGCGGCCTCGGCGCGCCATACCTCGAAGTTCATATCCGTATGGATATTCTGGGCGATGCAAATGGCGCCCGAACGGATGCATGTTCCGGTTGGGCCGCGGCCCCGATCCGTTTCGGCCCATGTGATGCCGAGATTCTCCAGATAGCCTTCCTCAAACCCGGCATACGCGGCGGGAAACACCGTTTTGGCATCATCCTTCATGGCAAAGCCGACCCACACTAGATGGTACCCTCCCGTATCCACAATGACTTCGCATACTTTTTTAAGAAGGATCGATTCGTCGGCTTCACGCAATATCGCCTGACTGCACCTGTGCAACATGCGGAGACGCCGCTCGCTCTTTCGCAACGACATCGCCGATTCCACTTGCGCCCTTAGCAGCAATGCCTCGCTGGTAATGTCGCGCCGCACCGTGACAAAATTGACAATATCCCCCTTCTCGTCCTTGATGGGCGATATGGTAATCATTTCATCATAGAACGTACCGTCCTTTTTCCGGTTGGTGATTTGACTGTGCCAGACTTCCCCAGCCTTGATGGTTTTCCAAAGCCTTTTGTAAAATGCGGGGTCTTGGCGGTCACTTTTGAAAATGCGGGGGGTGTGACCGCGCACCTCGGTCATACTGTAGCCGCTTATTTTCTCATAGGCGGGATTGATGTATTCAATGATCCCTTCAGCGTTGGTTATAACAACCCCTTCACCGGCATGTTGGACGGCGGTGGCAAGACGCGCATTCTCCCGTTTTGTTCTAAAAAGCGAAATACCGTGGGAAAGGTTAACGGAGAGCCCCGACAAAATTTCCACCTCGTCGGCATTAAACGCATTGATTTCGGCCGAATACACCATCAACGCGCCGATTATTCCATTATCATCCCATAAGGGCAAAGCGATGGAAGATTTATACCCCCGCTTGATGGCGTCGGCCCGCCACGGCGCCATCCGGCTATCCGTAAAGATGTCTTTAACTGAAACGATTTCACCCGTGCGGATACATATCCCAAAAGGCCCCCGCCCCCGTTCGTTGTCGGCCCAGGAAATATTGGCATTCTCCAGATACCCTTCCTCGAACCCGGCATACGCGGCGGGAAACACGGTTTTGGCATCGTCGTTCCTGGCGAAGCCGACCCACGCCAAACGATACCCTCCCGTGTTCACGGCAACATCGCATATTTTTTTGAGGAGTATCGACTCCTCGGCTTCAACCAATAGCGCTTCGTCGCATTCATTCAACATGCGGAGCCGCCGCTCGCTTTTCCGCAACGCCATCTCCGATTCTTCACGCGCCTTCCGCAAAGCCGCCTCTCGGGTAATGTCACGTTTCACCGCTATGAAATTCACGATGTTTCCCTTGGCGTCCGTAATCGGGGAAATGGTCATATCCTCTTCGTATAGCGTGCCATTCTTTCGGCGGTTGGTCATTTGGCCGCGCCAGAGCCGTCCCGTTTTGATGGTATTCCAAAGGTCATCGTAAAACGCGCGGTCATAGAGGCCGCTTTTCAAAACGCTTGGCGTGAGGCCGCGCGCATCCTCCAAACAGTACCCGGTGAGTTCCTCGCCCGCTGGATTGATATACTCAATAATTCCCGCCGCGTCGGTGATGAGGATGCCTTCCCCGGCATGTTGGACGGCGGCGGCAAGGCGGGCGTTCTCTTTGATGAGAAGCAACTTTTCCTTTTCAGAACTTTTCTGGCGGAGAACACGCTCAATCACATTGGGAAGCGTCGTAATAAAACGTGATGCATTGTCTTTGGTCACATAATCCATGGCGCCTGCCTTCATCGCCTCAACTGCCAATTGAGGATCGCCATGCCCGGTCACCATCACCACCGGTATGTCCGCATATTCCCCGAGCATGGTTTCCAACAGTTCGAGGCCGACGGTATCCGGCAGCTTGTGATCGAGCAACACCACGTCCACACCGCCCCGCGCGATTATTCCCAATGCGGCCACGCCGGTCTCGGCAGTCTGTACCGTATAACCGGTATCCTTCAACGCTTCTCGCTCCAACATCGCAATGAGAGGCTCGTCCTCTACAATGAGGATGTTTGGCGGCAAACCGTCAGGCTTAGACATGTAGCGACAGCCCGTCCTGATAATGAACTTCCATGCAAATACTCTTTATACTTCCATCAGGTGAAATGCAAACCGGCACATTGCGAGCCCCACGTCCCGCAATAATATAGCCCATAAATCTTAATAAAAAAATAACGCTTGTCGATTGATGATGCATCCCCATGTCAAAGCCATCATTCAATTGTGGGTGGATAACCGACAGCGCGGGCATCCCAATGGTGATTGCATCCGTTTGCGATTCCTAATATCTGTGAAAAATTGTAAGGCGGAGCGGTGTGAGTTTATCGTCTCTCTTTCCGAGTAGTTTCTTTTTGCGGAGAATGGCGAATCGGAAAACTGAAACGCACACACGTGAGGATGATGCAGGGCTGAAATGGTAGCCCGGTTATTAGCCAAAAGACAAAGGGAAGACTTCCTGACATGGCAAGTCATTGATAAATATGGTCGGGACTGTGGGATTTGAACTATCACCCGTGCATAATAAATCAACGAGTTAGCTGTAGCCAGACCTACATCAGACATTTTTAAATTATCGTCACTTGGAAAACGAGAAGGAGATTCCCAGTTGGTTTCATAAATGGCATTCCCCAATAGCGCGAATTTTGGTGTATTCTAATCGCAGATGGTAAATGAATAAAATGATGCAATTTGATCGAATCACCCAACAGCCGGAGGTTATGGGCGGCAAACCGTGCATTCGCGGAATGCGGGTCACCGTCGGCATGATCGTTGGACAAATCGGCGCGGGCCACAGCGTTGACGAACTGCTGGCGGATTACCCCTATCTTGAACGCGAGGATATTTTCCAAGCCCTCCGTTATGCCGCGTGGCGCGCCGAGGAGCGGGAGATCATGCTGACAAAAGCATGAAACTGATCGTTGACATGAACCTTTCCCCCCGTTGGGCGGGGCTGTTAAATAGTTCCGGATTCCAATCCATTCACTGGTCGGCAGTTGGGCCTGCCAACGCACGTGATTCGGACATCATGGTTTACGCGGCCGCAAACAATTATGTCATCTTGACGCACGATCTGGACTTCAGCGCGATTCCTGCCGTTACTCATGGTGAAAGGCCAAGCGTTGCGCAAATCCGCGCCGATGATGTCAGCCCCGACGTGATTGGATTGAGGGTTATATCCGCGCTTCAACAAATGGAAACAGAGTTGGAGGTGGGGGCGCTTTTGACTATTGAACCGGATCGCAACCGTTTACGCTTGCTTCCCCTGAAAGAAAAGTGACCGTAATTGATAAAAATGGTCGGGACGGCGGGATTTGAACCCACGACCCCACGCACCCCAAGCGTGTACTCTACCAGGCTGAGCCACGTCCCGACATTACCCGCATTCCCTGATATTCACCAAAGAAAGCGGCGGTAGATTGATGATTGTAACAGGAATTGTTCCGCTGTCATTACTTTTTTAATAAGGGATTGCGCGCAACCCCGCCAACGGTTTACAGACGCTTAACCAGCCGGTCGATTACCTGAAGGTCTTTGAGCAGTGCCGGCAAGTCTTTCATAAAAAGCATGTTCGGGCCGTCGCATGGCGCGGCATCAGGATTGGGGTGTACCTCCATGAACACGGCGGCGACACCCACAGCCACCGCCGCGCGGCTCAGGGCGGGCACAAATTTCCGTTCACCGCCGGAGCTTTCCCCTTTGGCACTTGGCAACTGCACACTATGAGTGGCGTCATAAACCACCGGAAAGCCGAACTGCGCCATGATTTGCAGCCCGCGGAAATCATTCACCAGATTATTGTAGCCAAAGGTGGTGCCGCGTTCAGTTAGCATAATCTGTTCATTACCGCTCTCGGTCAGTTTTTCGGCCGCCCTCGCCATATCCCACGGGGCCATAAATTGCCCCTTTTTCACGTTCACCGCTTTGCCTGTTTTGGCGGCGGCGATAAGAAGATCGGTCTGACGGCAGAGGAAGGCCGGTATCTGAATGAAGTCCAACGCCGCGCCCGCCTCCGGAATTTCCTCTTCGGTATGCACGTCCGATATAACCGGCACATCAAAAGTTTCGCGCACTTTGTTAAGAATGCGCAGCCCCTCTTTCATGCCGATGCCGCGGAACGATTTTATGGAGGAACGGTTCGCCTTGTCGAAGCTGGATTTGTAAACAAGGCCGATCCCCAGTTCGGCGGTGATGTTCTTCAACAGTTCCGCCGCGTGGAGGGCGCTCTTTTCGTCTTCGATAACGCAGGGCCCGGCGATAAGGCTCAAGGGAAGCGCATTGCCGATGCGCACACCGCGCGCCTCCACGATGCGCTGCGCATGATGCGTCACAGCAGGTATTCCGATTTAATCGCCGCGCCGATGAACGCCGTAAAAAGCGGATGCGGATTCAGCGGCGACGACTTGAACTCGGGGTGGAACTGGCCGGAAAGGAACCATGGATGATCCTTGATTTCGACGATTTCCACCAAGTTGCCATCCGGTGAAAGACCGCTGATGACCAGCCCCGCCTCTTCCAACTGCATCCGGTACTTGTTGTTAAACTCGTAACGGTGCCGGTGCCGCTCGTTGATTTCCTCGCCGCCGTATGCGCGATGCGCATGGCTGTTCTTGCGGAGGATGCAGGGGTAGTTCCCCAGCCGCATGGTGCCGCCCATCACCCGCCCCTTCTGATCCGGCATCAGATCGATCACCGAATGTTTGCCGTCCGGCGCGAACTCGCTGCTGCTGGCTTCCTTGATACCGCACACATTGCGGGCGTATTCGATTACCACGCAATGCATGCCGAGGCAGATGCCGAAGAAGGGAATTTTCCGTTCGCGCGCGAGACGCACGGCGGTGATTTTCCCTTCCGCGCCGCGGGTGCCGAATCCGCCCGGCACCAAAATGCCGCCGCAGCCGGTGAAAACAGTCTCGGCGTTTTCCCACGTTATCTGTTCGCTGTCGACCCAGCGGATGTCGACGCCGGAGTTGTTCGCCACGCCGCCGTGGGTGAGCGCTTCCGCGAGGCTTTTATACGATTCCTGCAATTCGACGTATTTACCGGCCACCGCGATGGTGACGCGCTGCGGCGGATTCAAAACAGTATTGACAATCCGCCGCCATTCCACGGGGTCCTTCTTTTCCACCTTAATGTCCAGCAATTGCATCAGTATTTCGTCAACCCGTTCTTGGTGGAATACCAGCGGCAATTCGTAGATGCTTTTCACATCGATGGCATTCACCACCCGCTCGTGCCGCACGTTGCAAAAAAGCGATATCTTCTTTTTCATATCTTCGGGAATCGGCACTTCGGTGCGGCAGAGCAAAAGATCGGGCTGGATGCCGATCGCGCGCAGCTCCCGCACCGAATGCTGCGTCGGCTTGCTTTTCAGTTCATGGGCGGACTTGATATACGGCACCAGCGCCACGTGGATATACGCTATGTCTTTTTCCCCCACGTCGAACTTGAACTGGCGGATCGCCTCGAGAAACGGAAGCGACTCGATATCGCCGACGGTACCGCCGATTTCGCAGATAATAACATCGTACCCCTTGGCGGCGTCATGAATCCGTTTTTTGATTTCATCGGTGATGTGCGGAATGACCTGCACCGTTTTGCCCAGGTATTTTCCTTCGCGCTCGGCGCGGATGACGGTGTCGTAAATCCTGCCGGTGGTGACATTATTGACTTTCCCCATCCGCGTGGTGACGAAGCGTTCGTAGTGGCCGAGATCCAGGTCGGTTTCGGCGCCGTCGTCGGTGACGAATACCTCGCCGTGTTGATAGGGGCTCATGGTTCCCGGATCCACATTGATGTAGGGATCAAGTTTGATGAAGGTGACTTTCAGTCCGTTGGCTTCCAGCAGAGCGCCGATGGAGGCGGCTGAAAGCCCCTTGCCCAGCGATGACAGAACCCCGCCCGTGACGAATATAAACTTAGACATGCGCCATCGCCTCCGCCCGTTTGAGATCCTCGGGTGTATCGATGCCGACGCTGTCCTTGTCGGTTACGATCACCCGTATGTTCACCCCGTTTTGAAGAATACGGAGTTGTTCCAGTTGTTCGGCCTGTTCCAGTGTCCCTGGTTCCATCCGGGAGAATTTTAGCAAAAACGTCTTGCGATAGACATATAAACCTAAATGTTTGTGCCGGGGGAAATTTTCCAACTTTCCGCGGTTATAGGGGATGGGAGAACGGGAAAAATAGAGGGCGTTCCCCCGGTTGTCCATCACCACCTTGACGGCGTTGGGATTTTCAAATTCCCCGCCATGCGTTATCGGCACCGCAAGCGTGGCGACATCCAGCGCCGGGTCGTCCAACAACGCTTGTACCGCGCGATCCACCGATACGGTATCGATCATCGGCTCGTCCCCCTGAATGTTGACGACGATCTCCGCATCGCTTTTTTCGGCCGCCTCGGCAATCCGGTCGGTGCCGCACACATGATCCGGCCTGGTCATGACAGCCTTAAAGCCGCCTTTAACCACAGCGTCGAAAATGCGCCGGTCATCGGTTGCCACCACCGCATCATCAACCGTTTTGCAGCGCAGGGCGCGCGCGGCGACATGCAGAATTATTTCTTTTCCGTTGAGCAGCGCCAGCGGTTTGCCGGGAAAGCGGGTGGAGGCATAGCGGGCGGGAATGATAGCAAGTACGCGCGGCCGGCTCATGGCTGCATAGCGTACTTTTGCAGCAGTTTGGGAACATACCATTTCACCGGCCATTCATAGCCGATACCCATAGTCGATTCGTACAGCTCGATCCCCCTGATACGCGCCGAAACGGCTGGCAACGCCTCCTCATAGTAAAGAAAGAGGTAGGGCTGTTCTTCCGCCAGTATGTCCTGGAAGCGATCATAGATTTTCTTTCGCTCGCCCTGATCGAAGGTGCGGCGGCCCTTTTCAAGCAAATCATCCACTTCCTCATTCTTAAAGGAGATAAAATTCAATTCCTGTTCTTTCGTCTTGGATGAATGCCATATCTCGTATTGATCCGGCTCCGGCCCGGTTGTCCAGCCGAGCAGACAGGCATCAAAGTTCCGCTTATTGATGAACTCCTTGAGAAAGCTCGACCACTCGATCACCCGGAACTTTACGCCGATACCAACGGTTTTCAGCCGCTGCTGGATAATCTCCGCCGCTTTCTTCCGCTTGTCGTTCCCCTGATTGGTGATAATCTCGAATTCAAAACGCTTGCCATCCTTCATCAGGATGCCGTCTTTGTCTTTTTGCGTCCAGCCCGCTTCGGCCAGAAGCTGTTGCGCCTTGGCGGGGTCGAAGGGATAGGTCTGCACTTTTGGATTATACATCCAGGTGCCCGGCTTGTAAGGAACGGCTGCGGGTTTGCCAAATCCCATCAACGCCCCCTGTATTATCTCGTTCTTGTCCACGGCATAGGCAATGGCCTTGCGCACCCGCTTGTCCTTGAAAAGAGGGCGTTGGAAATTGTAGCCCATGTACGTGTAGGCGTTCGCCACGTACTTGAACTTCTGGAAATTTTTTTCGAACTCGGCGTTGTTGGTCTGACGGGCGTACTGAACCGGATTCAGTGTCATCATATCGATGGAACCAGCCTTGAGTTCAAGGAACTGCGTGGCGCTGTCCGGTATGATGCGGTAGGCGTAACGGGTGAAGTAAGGTTCTCCCTTAAAATACTCCTTGTTCGCCTGCAAGATGATCCGCTCCTGCGCCGCCCACTCCACGAACTTGTATGGGCCGGTGCCGACCGGCTTGCGGGAGAGCGGCGAATTATTAATGTCTTTCCCTTCAAGAAGATGCTTGGGAAGCACCGGAAGCGATCCCCACGATTCAAGGGCGGGGGCATATGGTTTGTCGTAATGGACGATGAAGGTGTAGTCGTCCGGCGCTTCGGCTTTTTTAACCTGCATGTACGGTTCGGCATATGCGGTGCGGGTGCCCGGCTGGATGATGGTTTTGTAGCCGAACATAACGTCGGCGCTGGTGAAAGGGGCGCCGTCGTGCCATTTCACCCCTTTGCGCAGGTGGAAAATAATTGTTTTTCCGCTATCCTTGATTTCCCAGCTCTCCGCCAGATCCCCCTCAATTTCCCATTTGGGGTTGTATTGCACCAATCCGTTGTAGATGAGGCCGGAGATGGACATGGATGCGTTATCCGCTGAAAGCATCGGAATGAGGTTGCTGGCGTCGCCGATGGAGGCTTCTACCAGCATATCCCCCCGGATAGGGGTTTCGGCAACCGCCTTGGGGGCTGCCGCGTGGGCCAAGCTGTTTTCACCCTTGGGAGAAGCGCCTGCCGCCATGACCAATATAACGGCGATACAGAGCGTTCTCCTCATGGTATTGGGCTATTTTCCCTTGGTTTCTCCGGTGGCGGGCGCGGGCGGCGTGGCTGCTTCTTTGGCCTGCATCTCTTTTACGGCCTTGAAGGGGTCGATGTTGCCGCTGGTGGCAGGCGCGGGCGCAGCGGGAACCGCCGGATCAACTTTGTTTACCTTGGGGGCGGCCGGGATCCCATCCACAACGGAACGATGACCGGTTCCGGCCGAAAGCACCGAGAGGGTAAGCGAGGTAAGCATGAAAACTATCGCCGCGCCGGTGGTGAATTTCCCTAAAAAGCTTTGGGGACCACGCGCGCCAAAAACACTTTGCGAGCTGCCGCCAAAACCGGCGCCGAGGCCGGCTCCTTTGCCGGATTGCAACAGCACCACGAGGATAAGAACCAGCGCCACAAATACGTGGACGATTATAAGAAGCGTGTTCAACATTCTAAAGGTATCTCCCTGCAATAAACCATGTATTCATATCCCGCCATCATACGGCGGGGCGCATTACGTCTAAAAAACCTTATTTTCCGGCTTTGGCCGAAAGGCGGATAATAGCACTGAAGTCATCCGCAATCAAGCTGGCTCCCCCCACCAGTGCGCCATCGATATCGGGAAGGGCCATGAGTTCGGCCGCGTTGGAGCTTTTCACCGATCCTCCATAGAGGATGCGGACGATTTGGGCGGTGGCATCGCCATGCTTTTTTCCCAGCCAACCGCGGATGAAGGCGTGTACGTCCTGTGCCTGTTGGCCGGTGGCGGTCTTGCCGGTGCCGATGGCCCATACCGGCTCATAAGCGATGGTGATTTTTGCGAACAGTTCGGCGGCGATGCCCGCCAAACCGCCTTCGAGCTGTTTGCCGATCACGGCGGTGGTCTGATCCGTTTCGCGCTCCCGCAGGGTTTCCCCCACGCAGACTATCGGTTTGAGACCGGCCTTGAGGGCGGCGTTAATCTTGCGGTTGACCGTTTCATCGGTTTCACCAAAATATTGACGGCGTTCGGAATGGCCGATGATGACCCATTTGCAGCCGGCATCCAACAACATGCCGGGAGACACCTCGCCGGTAAAAGCCCCTTTTTCCTCCCAGAAAACATTTTGACCGGCCAATTCAATGCCGGAGTGGCCCGATGCCAGGCGCGCCGCGTGCACGCTGGTAAAGGGGGGGGCCACCACAACGTCCGCGCCCATTTCAGCGACGCGAAGGTCTATCAGCTTTTTGATAAGCGACTCGGTTTCATGGGCATTGTTAAACAGTTTCCAATTGCCGGCAATCAGTTTTTTTCTCATGCCCCAATTATATAGGAGGACGGAAAGAACGGAAACAATTATAAGGGAATGATAAGGGAGATGGGAAAAGGGGTTTTGCGGCTTACAGACAAGCGATGGCGGCGGTGGAAACCATGGGCCAGGTCGCAACCGTGCTGGTCGCGGTATGGGTAACCGTACAGGATGGCGCGGTACCGCCGATGGCGTAGCCGTTCGGCGCCGCGCCCCCTTCCAGCAGGGCCACCGCGCCGCCACAGGTGGTGATAGAGGGTAAGGCGCCGCCATTTTTCACCTTGCAGGCCGCCGCGTTCATCGAACTCGCGGAGGAAAGGGAGGCCGCGACAGCTTCAGTGGCGGTGGTTTGGGCATTCCCCGAAAGATCCAAAAACCGGGGCAATGCGGCTGCGGTCAGGATGCCCAAAATCACGATCACCATGACCAGCTCGATCAGGGTGAAACCCCCGCGGGAACACACTTTTTTCATAAACTCCCTAACAACCCGAAACTTCGCGGGAAACGCATCCCGTATCCTAACAGCGGCATTTTACGTCAAAATTTGCGAGTTTTAGTATAGCACAACGGGATGTCCATCAACCGGATCGAGGCAAGCAAACAAGCCGTTCCCCCACTCGTCAACCTTTCGGCATCTTTTTCGTGAGCAGAACCGCCGCCCCGCCCTTGCTAAAAGTAATACTGTCGAAATACTGTGAAGCCATTTGGATACCGCGGCCGTTTGGCATAATGAGACGGTCGAGCATTTCGGACTCGGACATCTCCAGATACCGCTTATAATCGAAGCCAAACCCAGGGTCGGTCACGCTTATGGCTATCTCGTTTCCGACGATGGATACCGCCACTTCAATCTTCCCTTTACATTCCAATTCGCGGCGGCGCAGTTCGTCGTGGTATCCCCCGTTTTCCAGCAACGCCGATTTTTCCGCTTCCGTAAGCATCAGGCTGCCATGCTCGTATGCGTTCATAAGGAATTCCGATATAAAGGCGAGGAATTGACGCTGCTCGGTCGGCGTCATGATACCGCTCGCTTTTAATTCCAGCCATCCGCGCGCACGGTGAACCGCGGCAAAACGGGCCGAAATGGTAATGATGCCCATATTCCCCGGGAGGGGAGTTTCATCGTCCGCAAACAGCCGGGGAAGCTTGCGCCGCCCGATGGCATCGCGCACCGTGTTCACCAACACGGATTCCTCCACCGGTTTCACCACATAATCACGCACGCCGAACTTGAGCAATGTGAGCGCCGAAGCCGCGTCCGAAATCATCGTACAGGCAATGAACGGCAAAAAGCCGTTCTCATAATTCAACGCGGCCAGTTTCAACCCGTCAATGTTGGGCATACGAATATCGCTGACCACCGCGGCGACCTCCCTGTCCCGTTCCCGCATGATGCTTATCGCCACGGCGCCGTCCGGAGCCTCCAGCACGGTGAACCCGTTTTTGCGGAGCACTGTGGCAAGATACAGGCGCGCCGCTTCGTCATCGTCCGCGACAAGAACCGTAAGGGGTGATTGCTCCATGGTGTTTATCCTTCTTTGGTGAGTATTTGCGCAATGGCCGCGATAATGGTTTCTTCGTCCACCGGTTTTATCAAAGCGGTCAGGTTTTGGCCCTCACAAAAATCCATAAGCCGGGGTTCAACCGCCCCGGTCAAAAATATAAAATGTTTCACCATCACGGGCTGCTGCCCAGCCAACCAGCCGAATAAATCAATACCATTTTTCTCCGGCATTTTGTAATCTGAAACAATCGCGTCGAACTTGCAGTTTTGCAAATACTGAATGGCCTCTCCGACGCTCCCTGCCCCCACGGCGAACACCTTATGCCTCAACAACATGCCGGTGAGCCAATCCCGCACCGGCGCTTCATCATCCACCACCAGTATTTTGATGCCGGGGGGAATTTTAGCGTTTGGGGGAACGGACGCGGCGGTGGCACGCTCCACCGCGCCAATGGGCAAGGTTATCTGAAATGCCACGCCGCCACCCGGCAGGTTTTCGGGCCGCAGTTCTCCATGGTGATCTTTCACGATACTGTAAGCGATGTAAAGCCCCAGGCCCGTCCCCTCCCCCGCCCCCTTGGTAGTGAAGTAGGGATCGAATAGCCGATCGAAATTTTCGGCGGGAATCGGCGGGCCGCTATTGCTGATGGTAATGACGGCCAAATCTTCCCCCCACTCGCTCTCCCGCCGGGTGGCGATATGGATGGAACCGTTCGTGCCGCCCGACTTGATGGCCGACTGGGCGTTGAGCAGGATGTTCACCACCACCTGCTGCACCTGCCCGGCATCGGCATACACAGGCAAGGGATCGGGGGTGAACACCGTTTCCACGCGGATGTTATCGGCCCGCAACCGGTACGAGTGAATACCGATGGTGCTTTCCAACAGTTTGTTGATATCCAACGTGCGTTTTTCCGGCTTGTGCGGGCGCGAGTAGGAGAGCAGGTTTTTCACCACTCCCACCGCCCGTTTTGATTGGTCGGCGATGACGCCAAGAGTGTGCCGCATATCTTCGGGCAAATCCCCGCGTTGCCGGAGCTCGTTGGAGAAGCCGATAACGGCGGTGAGCGGGTTGTTCAGTTCGTGCGCCACGCCCGCCACAAAAGTGCCGATAGAGGAAAGTTTTTCGGCGTGAATGAGATGTTGACGCATCAGTTTTTGCTCGCTGATGTCGCGGCGTATGGCGATGAAATGGGTAATCGCCCCGCCGCCATCAAGCACCGGGCTGATGGTGACTTCTTCCTCGAAATGGGAACCATCTGCCCGGCGGTTAATCATGTTTCCCCTCCAGATGTGCCCGGATTTAATGGTCTGCCAAAGGCGCTCGTAATGAGCCGCGTTGTGAAAACCGCTCTTGAATATGCGGGGGGTTTTTCCCTGCAGGGCTTTCAGGGTGTAACCGGATTTTTTTTGTGCGGCGGCATTGGCGTACTCGATGATCCCTTCGGGGCTGGTGATGACCACCGTTTCATCCGCCTGATCCATGGCATTTTGCAGCAACCGCATCCGCTGGTCGGTGCGCATCCGCGCAGTCACATCGCGGAAGATGCCAAGCGCCAATTTCCGTCCGTTGTATTCGATAATGCTTCCCATGACCTCAACCTGAACGCGGCTGCCGTCTTTCCGCAGCAAAGCGGCGTCGGAGCGCGTGCTATGGCCTTCGCGAAGCATGGCGTCGAATGATTCCATGGCCTGTTCCAGTTGCTCTGGCGGATGCATTTGCCGAACCTTCATCTTTAGGAGTTCTTCGCGGCTGTAGCCCAAAAGCCGAAGCCCCTGCTGGTTCACATCCACGAAATTGCCTTCCATATCAACCAGGAAAATGGCATCGTAGGCGCCATGCATGATTGCGGAATATTTCGCTTCGCTCTCCCGCAGCCCATCTTCCGCAATTCTGCGTTCAGTAATGTCGTTCATCACGACATGGCAGACAGGCCCCCCGCCTTCGATATCCCCGCCAACCACCGCGTCCAAGCGAGCCCAGAACAAAACGCCATTTTGACGCGCCATTCTCACGTCACACATCTGGGGCTTAGCTGTTTGGGAAACCTCTTTGCGGAAAAGGTAGTAATTGTCTTGGTCGTCGTCGGCGATAAATCGGGTAAACGGCTGGCCGGGCAGGGCGCTTCTCTCCATGCCAAGCAACGAGGCGGCCGTGAGGTTCGCTTCCACTATCGAACCTTCTCTATTGAGGGTGAAATAGCCGACCGGGGCGAGGTTGTACAGATTGAAATATTTGGCGCGGGAAACTTCCAGTTCCTCCCGCGTTTGGCGCAACTCTTCGTTCTGCATCTCCAGCTCGATCTGGTGTGACCGCAGGAGTTCTTCCGCCTTCTTGATGCCGGTAATTTCGGTGCCGATACCGCCGACGGCGAATATCACGCCGGATGCGTCCAGCAGCGGGAACTTCACGGTCATAAAAAAACGCCGCTCGCCGTTCAATTCCACCGTCTCTTCGGTGGTGATGGGCCGCCGCGCGTCTATCACCACCTGGTCGTTGGCGCGGAGCTTTTCCGCCACGCCGTGGCTGAAAATATCGTAATCGGTTTTTCCCATGGCTGCATGGGACGGCATGTTGATTTCCTTCTCCCACTGGCGGTTCACCATAAGGTAGCGTCCCATCGTGTCCTTGATCCAAATATGGGTGAGGGTGTTATCCATGACCCCCTGCAATAGCTCACGGGCGCGAATCAGGTTCTTCCCCATCCCTTGGCGGTTGGGAGTACCCCCGCCTTTGCCTTTCAGCCGTTTGCCGGACGCCGCCGGTTTTGGGGCCGTTTTGGATGAAAGGGCTTTTTTTGATCCGCGTGGAGCGGCGCGCGAGCCATTTTTGGCGGTAGTTCTTCGCTTGCCGGGAAATGCCATTTAATTACCAAGCTCCTTGATCGCCGCAGTTTCCTCTTTGCCGTTTATTATATCGCCAAGATCAATATCATCATCATTTTTTCCACAGCATATGCCGTCCCCTATCTCCAACAATGAAATCCCTTTCAACATTGCAGGGGTTTTATGGGCATCTAAGACGCGGGGTTCGGCAAAATTGCCGAAAAAGTGGTGCCGCCTTCCGGCCGTGATTCGGCTTTCAGGCTGCCGTTGAGCGCCGTCATAATGTCCGCGGAAAGGGGAAGGCCAAACCCCGTGCCGGGTTCCCCCTGCGTTCCGCGCGTCGACATCTTTTCTTGGTAACTGAATATCTTCTTTAATGAATCGGCAGGGATGCCAATTCCATTATCATCAACGGAAAATACCATGTAATCATTCTTTGAAAACCTGATCGTCACGGTATTCCCCTGCCCGCTGAACTTGATCGCATTGGTCAACAAATTGTAAAACACTTGCTGTAAAAAGGCGGGATCGGCAGTCACCATTGTCTTGCTTGGCACCAGATTTTGTATGGT
>JAHFEK010000025.1:0-17837 GCA_023248495.1 Nitrospinales bacterium | reverse complement strand
CCTCGTCGCCGTCAGCCCGGACGATATCGGCCGCGTCACAATTGTGAAATTTCAAGTGCAGCTTCCCCGACCGGATGCGGTTGATGTCAAGCAGTTGGTCTATCATTTTTATCATGCGCCTATTGGATTGAATTGCCGAATCGACGAAATTCCTGTTTTTTTCCGAGGTTCCCTCTTGGCCTTGAATAAGTTGCAACATTCCCAACATGCCGATGAGAGGCGTTTTCAGGTCATGCGACAAGAGCATGATGAATTTGTCTTTCAGCCGGGTCGCGTCTTCCGCCTCTTTCTTGGCCTTTTCGATTGCCGTGAGGGAACAAGAGAGATTTGCGGCCATTTTGTTCAAATTGGCGGTTAACAGCCCCACCTCATCATGCGTATCAACCGCTATTTTCACATCCAAGTTACCCTTGCCGATTTCCACGGCGGCGGCGCTCAGCCTCATAAGAGGGCGTGATACCGTGCGGGCAAAAAGCAATATCGCCAGCAGGCTGAAACCGCCGATTGCTGACATGATGATTATTAGACGGTTCCGCAATTCGATGACCGGCGCAAAAACCACCTTGATCGGCACATGGGCGATAAGTGTCCATCCGTGTTCCTTGAAATCCTTGTACCCGTCTCCCTGCCCGTAAACCACGATTTCCTCTTCCATGCCGGGGAGCCGCAGCCGGGAACCTTTGAGCATTGCGCCCCGCTCAATCCCGGGTTTTACGGATTCCCAGTACATTGAATTTCTTTTCAGGATGCTTTCCTGATCATAGTTGGAATAAATTATCAGCCCGCCCCTGTTCACTATTTCCACTTTTATTTCCGGCATTGCCGTGGGCTTCACGATTTCATCCAGCCATTCGGTGGATACCCTTGCCACCAGAACTCCCACGCGCTCACCGGCTTCATTTTTTACGATCTTTGCAAAGTGAAATACGGGAAGTTGGAGGGAATCGGAATAATACATGTCGAAAACAGCATCTTGACCCGATTCGATGGCGGGCCAGTATTCGGACGGCAAATGGATTTTTCCCGCATCCAGCCCCAACGTGTCGACAATCCTTTTTCTAGACATATCAAAAAATGACAGCGAAATGTAGCTGTCGCTATTTTTTGAAAGCTCCTTTAACCGCTCTGCAATTTTCATTGGAGACGGATTTTTTGATTTAAAAACGGAATCAGTCGACATCATCCTTGTATCCAAATCCCGTTCAAAAAGATATTTGTCGATCCTGTCCATTTTTTCCGCGGTCCGGCGTTCCATCTGAACTTGAATGGTATGTTCGAGGATGCCGGTGCTTGAGGAGGTGGCGATAAGTGTTATGAAAAAACAGAGAATCAGAAACAGCCCTGAAAACAGCAATGTCAGTTTTGCGGCAAATTTCATGAATTTACTCCATCCATAAAACCCGTGCGGTTTATAAACCGGAATAAAACACTTATTACTGGCATACACTTGCCATTCAAAACGGCCATTCTGCAATTGTACCATCGTTATCGATAAAACATTTCACGCACGGCTAAATCGCCATATAAGCCCATTTTCCGCTTGCTTTCTTGAGCGTTTGGGTCAACCGGCGCGCCGGTATATACTGTCGCGGATGAAGAGCAAAATCCGCCTGTCCCGCTCAATCGTCGGCGCCGAAGAGGCCGCCGCCGCTTCGCGTGTTATCACCGGGGACGGCTATCTTGGCATGGGAACGGAAGTTCAGCGCTTCGAAGAAGAGATCGCCGCCTTTCTGGGCGTGCCCGCCGCGAATGTCGCCACCGTCAACAGCGGCACGGCGGCGGTTCACCTTGCGGTGCAGGCGATGGCGCCACCGGGCAGCGAAGTGCTGGTGCAATCACTCACCTTTGTGGCGACCTTTCAGGCAATCAGCGCGGCGGGCGCGGTGCCGGTGGCGTGTGAAATCGATCCCCTCACCGGCGCGATAGACCTGGCCGACGCGGCGCGCCGCATCACCCAAAACACCCGCGCGATTATGGCGGTGCATTACGCCAGCTATCCCGCAAACCTCGATGCCCTGTATGCCTTCGCCGCGAAATACGGCCTGCGCGTGATTGAGGACGCCGCGCACGCGTTCGGCAGCCGCAACGGCAAAGGAAAGATGATCGGCTCGTTCGGCGATGCGGCCTGCTTCAGCTTCGATGGCATCAAGAACATAACCAGCGGCGAAGGGGGCGCAATCGTGAGCGGCGACCGGACACTCATGGCGGCGGTGAGGGATGCCCGCCTCCTTGGCGTGGAAAAAGACACCGAAAAACGCTTTTCAGGCGAGCGGAGTTGGGAATTCGACGTGCACGTACAGGGGTGGCGCTATCACATGAGCAACATTTTCGCCGCCATCGGCCGGGTGCAGTTGAAACGCTTTCCCGTGGAATTCGCGCCGCGGCGCGTGGCGTTGGCAATACAATACCGCACACTCCTCGCGGGTGTACGCGGTATTGAATTTTTTCAGTGGGATGAAACCGCCGTCATTCCCCACATCCTGCCGGTGAAAGTGAAAAATGGCGGCCGCGACGCGCTCAAAGCATTTTTGGCGTCAGAGAACATCGAAAGCGGCATCCATTACAAACCGAACCACTTGCTTACCTACTACGGCGGCGGATCGGTGAAATTGCCGGTAACGGAAGCGCTGTACGAAGAATTGCTTTCGCTGCCGTTACACCCCGGCCTCGGCGATGACGACGTGAACAGGGTCTGTACCGCCATCCTGGCCTTCACCGATGGGTCATTCTGAGCGCAGCGAAGAATCCCTTTCCGGAAAGATATCCTTCGCCCACGGCCCAGGATGACAACCGATTGAAGAGCTTCTTTTATTCGGGCTATAATCAACCAGTTTTAACGTCGCGCTAAACCCTCCACGGAAAACGGGAACATGCCTACATCGGATACAACCATCGTCGCAAACGACATGCGGGAAATCGCCGCCGCGCTGGGCGGCCGGACCGCCCAACTGGAAGACGCCACGATCCTCCTCACCGGCGGGGCCGGTTTTTTAGGGTATTACCTCATCAATTTCTTTACCCACGCAAACGCCACGATCCTGAAAAAAAAGTGCCGCGTTATCTGCCTGGATAACTTCATCCGGGGAGTGCCGCCGTGGCTTGCCGCGTTTGAGCAAAGCGGCGCCATCCGCACCGTCAAGGCGGACATCACGAAATTCGATCCCGCGGCGCTGGGGGAGATCGGCTACATCATCCACGCGGCATCCATCGCCTCCCCCATGTATTACCGTCAATACCCCATCGAAACGATGGACGCCAACGTTATCGGCCTGCGCATATTGCTGGACTACGCGGCGGCGAAGATGAAATCGCCCCGCCCGCTCAAAAGCTTTCTCTTTTTCTCCAGCAGCGAAATCTACGGCGACCCGCTCCCCGACTTCATCCCGACCAAAGAAGATTTCCGCGGCCTCGTTTCCTGCACCGGCCCGCGCGCCTGTTACGATGAATCGAAGCGCTACGGCGAAACGCTCTGCGTTAACTTTCACCAAATCCATGGCGTGCCGGTGAAAATCGCCCGCCCGTTCAACAACTACGGGCCGGGCCTTTCAATTGACGACCGCCGGGTCATTCCCGACTTCTGCAAAAACGTATTAAGCGGCCAAAACATCGTGATGCTTTCCGACGGTTCCCCCACCCGCACTTTTTGTTACATTGCCGATGCCATCGCCGGCTACCTTCTTGCGCTGCTATCAAGCCATAACGGCGAGCCGTTCAACATCGGCATCGAGACGCCGGAAATATCCATGCGCGATATGGCGCTCACGCTATTAAGCACCGCCGAACGCGAACTTGGCATCGGCGGCCTACAGCTCATCACCGGCACAAGCGATGACAAAAACTATCTGGTGGACAACCCCGACCGCCGCTGCCCCTCCATCGAAAAGGCCCGCCGCCTGCTGGGATTCAACCCTACGGTAAGTCTGGAGGAAGGGCTGCGCCGCGCGCTGCTATGGTATAGTGCGCGGATTGAAACGGGACAATAGCCAATGAAGATCACTGTTATCGGCAGCGGTTATGTGGGGCTGATCACCGGCGCATGTTTGGCCGGCAAAGGCTTTACCGCCGTGTGCGTGGACAAAGCCCAGCCTATCGTCGACAAAATAAACGCGGGAACGCCCCCGATACACGAAAAGGGCCTGGAAGCACTTCTCAAGGAAGTCCGCGCCACCGGCCACCTTTCCGCCACCACCGATTTGGCGGCGGCCATCAATGGCGCCGATGTCATCTTTATCGCGGTTGGCACCCCTTTTGACGGGAAGGAAATAGATATTGCCCACGTAAAGGCCGCCGCCGCGGATGTGGGCCGCTTGCTGCGCACCGCCGGGCCTTATCCGGTCATCACGGTAAAAAGCACGGTGATTCCCACCACCGCCGAAACGGTGGTGCTGCCCATCATTGAAAAAGAATCGGGCCTTAAAGCGGGAACGGGATTCGGCCTCTGCTCCAATCCGGAGTTTTTGCGCGAAGGGAGCGCGGTGGATGACTTCATGAACCCGGACCGTATCGTCATCGGCGCCACCGACCCGAAAACGCTGGAGAAGATGCGGCGCTTATACGCATGGACCAACGCAACAGTGGTGGAAACCAATCCCCGCACAGCGGAGATGATCAAGTACACCGCCAACTCCCTTCTGCCGTTAATGATTTCCTTCTCGAATGAAATCGCCAACCTCGCCACAGCCATCGGTGGCATAGACATACGGGATGTGATGAAAGGGGTACACCTTGATTACCGCCTGAACCCCGTGGTGGACGGTAAGAGGGTAAACCCCGGCATATTGAGTTATCTCGAAGCGGGCTGCGGTTTTGGGGGGAGCTGCTTCCCCAAGGATGTCAAAGCGCTGACCGCTTTTGCCCGCCGCAAGGGGATGGGCCAGGGCATTTTGGAGCAGATCACGGCGGTCAACGAAGCCCAGCCGCTTATAGTGGCGGCGCTGGTAACGGACCGGCTGGGGGATATCAACGGAAAGAAAATCGCGGTGCTGGGGCTCGCCTTCAAGCCGGAGACGGATGACACGCGCGAAAGCCCCTCCATCCCGCTGGTGCGCGAATTGCTGCGCCGCGGAGCGCGCGTGACGGCGCACGATCCGATAGTGAGTGCCGAATTCAACAAGTACCCCGGCTGTGAAACGCTGACCCATGCGCCGACATGGCGCGAGGCGGTACGCGGCGCGGAAGCGGCCATCATTATGACCCGCTGGGAACAATACCGCGAGATAACCGCCGCCGAACTGACATCGCTCATGAAACGGCCCTTTTTGGTGGATACCCGACGAATGCTGAAAAAGGAACTTTTTGTCTCTATTGAATACGCGGGCATCGGTTACCGTCCGGCGGACGCCTGACGCCAATGAAATCGCTTCATGTCAATTTCTCCCGTTCGTGGGGGGGGCTGGAAAAGAACTCCTATGACCTCGCCCTGAACCTGCACCGCGCGGGGCACGAAATACTGTTCGTCTGCCGTAAAGGCTTTCCGATCGAGCGGGAACTGGCGGCGAACGGCATTCCCCATGCCGCGTTCGGCAACATCATCGCCTACGTCGACCTCCGGGTCATGATCGCGCTTTGGCGCATCATCCGATCCAACGGATTCAAGGTGGTACAGGTCACCCACACCGAAGATATTGGCCTTGTCATTCCCGTTACAGCGTTTTTACGGGACGTTAAGGTGTTCCTTTGGCTCCAGATGTTCGTCTCCGGCCCCAAAAAAGACCTCTATCACCGGTTTGAATACCGCCACATCAGCAAACTATTCGTCTGCTCACCAGTGCTGGCCGAAGCGGCGCTCAAAAATCTCCCAATAACCTAGAACCAAATAAGCCTCGTTGCTTACGGTATTGATACCGGGATCTACCACCCCGCGCGTGACGATGCGTTCCGCCAGCATAACCTCGGCTTCAACCCAAGCGACCGTGTAATTGGCATCCTGGGACGGCTTGACGCCCTTAAAGGACAGATGGAAGCGGTGCGGGCGATGCCCGCTATTCTGGCCAAGCATCCAGAGGCGCGATTACTGCTGGTGGGAGATGAAACCGTCCACGCCGGCGGTGGTGAAAAAAAGAGGCTGGAAAATGAAATCGCGCGTCTCGGCCTTGCTGGAAAGGTGAAGTTTTTGGGCGACCAACGCGGCGCGGAGCAGGCACGCGTGCTCAACTGCTTCGATGTGTTCCTGTCTCCATCCCACTTCGAAACGTGCTCCACCAGCATGATGATGGCGGAACTATGCGCCATTCCGATCATAGGCACCAACGCCGGCGGCACCCCCGCGCAACTCGGTCACGGCAAATACGGCACGTTGGTGGAACCGAGAGATCCCGCCTCGCTGGCGGAAGGAATCATCCGCGTGCTGGACGACATGGAAGAGGCGAAAAATAAAGCGCGGGAAAATCTTTCCGGCGCGTTGGAGCGTTATGATAAAGACGCGGTAATGAAAAAGGTTCTGAAGCTCTACGATGAAACGCCCGTTCAACCGTAGCCCGGCTACTCCGCCGCCTTTCCTTCCAACAATCGATCGATGTCGATCCCGTAGGTTTTAATCTTGTCTTGCAGGTTTTTGCGGGCCAGTTCTATTTTATCGGCCGTGCGTGATATGTTTCCCTTGTTCAGCAGAAGCGCCTTCTCCAGGTATTGCTTTTCGAAAAGGTGCTTGGCTTCCTTCAGGGTCGGCAACGCCTCGCCCGTGGCAATGGAAATGCGTTGCGGCCCTTTGCTGATATTGTCGGGCAGGTCGGCCAGATCCAGCATCGGCCGGTTCGCCAGCACCACCGCCCGCTCGATCACATTCTGCAATTCCCGGATGTTGCCGGGCCAATCGTAGCTGACAAGCGCCCGTAACGCCTTGTCCGTAATGCCCATGATGTTCTTGTTCATGTCGGCCTTGTATTTTTCGACGAAATACCGGGCGAGATCCTCGATGTCGTCCTTACGCTCGCGCAGCGATGGCATATTGATGGAAATAACATTGAGGCGGTAGAAAAGATCTTCCCGGAATCTCCCCCGCTTGACCTCTTCCGCAAGATTTTTATTGGTGGCGCTGACGATGCGCACATCGGTCTTCACCGGCTTGGACCCGCCCACCCGGTCAAACTCGCGCTCCTGCAAAACACGCAACAGTTTCACCTGTATGGCGGGGGAGATATCGCCTATTTCGTCTAAAAAAAGCGTGCCGCCGTCCGCCATCTCAAAACGCCCTTTCTTCTGGGCGATAGCGCCGGTAAAGGCCCCCTTCTCGTGACCGAACAGTTCGCTCTCCAGCAGCGATTCGGCCAACGCGGCGCAGTTCACCTTAACGAACGGCCCTCTCTTTCGGCTGCTGGCGTTGTGAAGGGCGTTGGCGACCAGCTCCTTTCCGGTGCCGCTTTCCCCCATAATCAACACTGTGGCATTCGTGGTGGCCACGCTTCCGACAAGATCCTGGATAGCTTTTATCTGCAACGTGTTGCCGATCATCAGATTGCCGTGACGGCCCTGATCCAGCTCCTCGCGCAGACTGGTGTTCTCTTTGCGCATATTCACATAGTCGAGAACTTTTTTAACCTCCAGCACCAGAATATCGTCGTCGAAGGGCCTCTGGATGTAGCTGTAGGCCCCCTTCTTCATCGCCTCCACCGCGGGCTTTACGATGCCGACGCTGGTAACGATGATCACTTCGGTGTCGGGCCAGGATTCCTTCACCTTTTCCAAAAGCTGGATACCGTTCATCTGCGGCATCATCAGGTCGCTGATGACCAGCCGGAATGATTCTTTCTCCATCTTCACCAACGCCTCCATTCCGGAAAGCGCGGTGGTGTACTTGAAGCCGTGGCGCTCCAGCATAAGGCCGATAAGATCCAGGTTGTCCTGGTTATCGTCAACGACTAATATGTTTTCCATGATCCCCCCAGATGATAATATACTTTCCACATAAGATATAAGAGGAATCCAATAGGATAATTTACCATGAACAGCCAACTTAATAACGCCTTGGTTTTGCTGGTGGACGACACCGATTCCAACCTTGAACTGTTGACGCTTATTTTCGCCAGGGAGGGGGCCAGGACGCTGACCGCGGCCAACGGTTTCAAAGCGCTTGAGCTTGTTGAAAAACACAAAGACGCCATTGATCTTATTGTTACCGATATACGGATGCCCGAGATGGACGGCATCACCCTCACCCGCAAGGTGCGGGAAATACTGGATCAGCGCGTACCGGTCATCTTGCTTACCGCCGACCGGAAAACCGATGAACAACTCATCGCCGGACTTACCGCCGGGGCCAACGATTACCTTACCAAACCGGTAAACGAGCTGGAACTGAAGGCCCGCTCAAGTTCGATGCTCCGGCTCAAACGCGCGTTCGACGAAAATATCGCCCTCCAAAAATCGCTGGAAATCAAAGTCATGGAGCGCACAATTGAAATCGAGCAAACCCGCGATTTGGCGATGTTCGGTTTCGCCAAACTTGCCGAACACCGCGACCCCGATACCGGTGGCCATTTGGAACGGATACGCGAATATACCCGGGTTCTTGCGGCACAACTGCATACGAGCGGCCCATACCAAGTTGAAGTGGATGAGGCCTTCATCACGACCATTCAACGGGCCTCGCCGCTGCACGATATCGGCAAAGTGGGAATTCCTGACAACATCCTGCTCAAGCCGGGGAAGCTCACGCCGGACGAATTTGACGTTATGAAGCGGCACGCCGTCATCGGCGGATGGACGCTGGAAGAATCGGAGAAGCGCCTCACGATCAACAGTTCGTTTCTCCACATGGCGAAAGAAATCGCCTATTGCCACCACGAAAAATGGGATGGAAGCGGTTACCCCGCCAATCTAAAAGGGAAAGAGATTCCCCTGGCGGCGCGTATCATGGCGCTGGCCGACGTATACGACGCCCTCATTTCCAAGCGAATATACAAAGGCCCGATGCCTCACGCCGAAACTCGCCTGATCATTTTAGAGGGGAGCGGTAAACACTTCGACCCGGCCGTGGTGAAAGCCTATCTGGCCATCGAACCGGCTTTTATCGATATAATGAACCGTTTTAAAGACTGACATGATTCAATCAGTGGTTTTGGCCGCCGCAAAACAGCTGGTGAAACGGGGAGAAACCGTATGCGCCGCCGTTTCCGGCGGGCCGGACTCGACCGCCCTGCTTCTGCTGCTGCACGAACTGCGATCCCGGCTCGGCATATCGGTTGCCGCCCTGCATATCAACCACGGCCTGCGGGGCGCCGAATCCGACGAAGACGCCCGGTTCTGCCGGGATATGGGCGGGCGGCTTGGCATCCCCTATTACGAACAGCGGATTCAGCTCGGCCGCTATATGGACGCGGCGGGAGGATCCGTGCAATCCGCCGCGCGCGACCTGCGATACCTCATCTTCCGCCGTACTGTAGAACGTGGCCGCGCCAACGTTATCGCCACCGCCCATACCGCCGATGACGTGGCGGAAACCTTTTTGTTAAACCTGCTTCGCGGCGCGGGTCCCAGCGGGCTTTCCGGTCTTCCAAAAACACGCGGCGCCCATGTGGTGCGCCCGCTCACCGGTGTTCGCAAAGCGGATATCCTGGCGTGGCTCGACGGAATCGGTCAACCCTACCGGGTCGACAGTTCAAACTTCGCCAACAAGTATGCCCGCAACCGGGTGCGCAACCAGCTCATTCCGTATCTGGAGCAGGATTATAATCCCGCCGTGCGCGCCGCGCTTTTAAAAACCGCCAACATCTTCCATGATGCGCAGGAATTCTTGGCCGCTGCCGCGAAAGAAACGGCGGACGCCATCGGCACACCGCTGCCGGAGGGGGGCCTTTCCTTTCCCTGCGCCCTTTTTGCTCCGCTGCCCGTGGCCCTGCAGCGGGAGGTGATTCGCCGCGCCCTCGGTTCCGCACGCAAACATCTAATGGGAATCACGTTCGACCACTTGGAAAATTTACGCCGTCTCGCCTCGGGGGAAATGCCGCACGGCGAAATCTCCCTTATGGGAATACGCGCCCGCGCCGCTCATGGTATTTTTTATTGCATCCGCGCGCCTCTGGCCATTCCCCCCTTCGCGTACCCCATGCCCGCGGCCGGCCACATCCCCATTGTCGAAACGGGCGCGGCAGTCGGTGTGGAGACGGCGGATCGGCCGCCGCACTCATATGACCCCGCCTGCGCCACCGTCTATATTGATGCGGCGGCGCTCCCGCCAAACGCGGAAATCCGCAACCGGCGCGCGGGCGACATCTTCGCCCCGCTGGGCGCGCCGGGAACGCGAAAGCTCAAAAAGTTTTTTATCGACGCTAAAATCCCCCGCTGGGAACGCGACGGCATCCCGCTGCTAGCCGCGGGAAACGAGGTGCTGTGGATCGCCGGAGTCCGGCTTTCAGAGCGGGTGAAGATCACCCCGCACACACGGAAAATATTGAAGCTTCAATTGCGGACGGGAACCGCTACAACGCCTCGATAAGCGAGACGCTCTGCTCCTTGAGTTTCAACGCCATATTCACCGCGACACGCTTAATAAACTTCAGTTGCGTTTCAATAGGCATATATTCCACTTCTTTGGCATGTACCTTGAACACGTAGCTCTCAACCGCCGCCACGATGCTTGCGTTCCGGCGGCCATCCAACAGCATCGCCATCTCGCCCAGACACGTCCCCGGCCCCAGTTGCGCGATTTTCACTTTGCGCCTCTTCACTGGGTCGTCCTTTATCACATTCACTTTCCCCTTCAGCAATACGAAAAAAGTGCACTCGGACGTTTCTTCTTTCATAATGTATTCCTGGATGGAGTACTTCTTTACTTCCGCATATTTGAGCAACTCGGCCAACTCTTCGTCGGTAAACGGCTGGAAAAAACCCACCGACCTGAGCAGAAGTATGTATTTTTCAAGTTCCGCGGCATCCATGCGATTTCCTCAATAAGTGCCATATCAGTCCCGGCCTGCGAAACTTATTGTAACATTTTCCGCGGCATTTCCCGCCGGTTACGGCACAATCCGGGATAAACAATTGTAATCGCGCCATCGCTATGTTAAATATAATCGCTATATGAAGCGGTTTTTATTGATTTCAATCATGGCGGCTCTGCTTGGGTTCACCGCTTCCTGCTCAAAAGCGCCCTTGCCCCCGCCCGTCACCGACTCCCTCTACTTCAATGGCAAAATTGGTATACTCGCGGATCAGTTGGCAAAAAACGCGGTGCGCCGGCCCCGCCGCGTGGCTGTGCTCGACTTCGTAAACCAAAACGGCAAAACCAGTCAGTTGGGAAAATACGTTACCGCCAAATTCATTGAAATTTCCTCCCAGAAAGTGCTCTTCACCACGCCCTCGGACGGCGAAGTAGCCACCGCAATAAAGTCGCAGGGGATCAAGTATAACGGCTCCATAAACACCGAAGGAACCATCAAACTGGGACAGGTATTGGGAGTGGATGCGCTCGTCGTCGGCGTTCTCTCCGACTTGCAAAAGGGAAGCGATGTCGACTTGGCGGTAAAGATGGTCGATACGCGCAACGGCAACGTAATCTCCGCCGCCAGCACCAGTTTTTACCGCAGTAAACAGGTAAGCGGCATGTTGGAATCGTTTTAGGCATTGGCCAAAAAAACCGCTGTAAAACTATGCGGTCAAACCCGGGCCGCCGACATCGAATACTCCTTCACGCGAGGCGCCGATTTCTGCGGAGTGGTCGTGGAGGTCGCATCTTCGCCACGCACCCGGACAATTGAAAATGCCAAGCCTCTTTTCGCTGTGAACGCGCAGAAAACCTTCGCGCTCACCGCCGATGCGCCGATGGCGCTGTACCGTGAGATCGCGAAGACGCTCATGCCCGGCTACTTTCAATTTACCGCGAACGAGGAGCCGGCCACCGTGCAAGAGGTACGCAAGCGGTTTGGCATACCGGTTTTCAAATCGGTTCACCTGCCGATGGCGGCCGAGCCCGGTAAAACAGCCGGGGTCTTTCAGGCGCTCATCGACACCTATCTGGACGCTGGCGCCGACGGTTTTGTGCTTGATACGAAAACTCCCAGGATGTTTGGCGGCAGCGGAAAAAAAAGCGACTGGAACCTCGCGGAAGCGATAATCAGGGGAAATCCCGGCGTGAAAATACTGTTGGCCGGGGGCATTGATCCGCAGAATGCCGCTGAAGCGGCGGCGCTCGCTCCTTGGGGAATCGATCTGGCCAGCGGAGTCGAAACGGCGCCCGGCATAAAATCGAAGGAAAAAATCGACGCGCTCTTCGTGGCCATCGGGGATAACCGATGAAACGGTTGCTGGCGGCGGCTGTCATTATCCTGTTGATGCCGCACGCGCCCGCCGCCGCACCGGCTCCCCCCGCCATCATACGCTCCGAAAGCGGCGAGTCGTCCGCGCGCGTCGAATGGCACGCCGTTTCCGGCAGCGAGGGGTACAATTTTTATCTCAAGACCGCCGATGGCCGCTTTTCCAAAATCAACCAAAAACCGTTGCGGGACACCTTCGCCCGCCTCACCGGCTTAACTAATGGCCAACCCTACACTTTTGCCGTCACCGCCATCGATGCCGGGGGAAACGAATCTCCCGCATCGCTCTCCCGGATGCTTGCCCCCAACGGATATGGTTATAACACCCTCAGCGTCAAAGGGGGGGGGAAAGCGGCTGATTATGTATTGTTCACCGTCCCTTATTTCACCGGCGGCAAATCGGCACAGGAAATGTTCGGTTACCTGCCCCGTTATGATGGCGTCCAATGGCGAATATTCTCCATGGAACAGCAGCAGTACAAGGAATTTACCGCCATCACAAGCATCGAACCGGGCAAAGCCTACTGGTTCATCGCGGCAAAAAAAACCGACCTCTTTCTGTCTGGCAAGACGGCCGATGGCGCCGTTCCTTTCCATGTGCGCCTCAATCGAGGATGGAACCTGATCGGCTCTCCCTTTCTTTACCCCGTCGAATGGCGGGAAATATTGGCTCATAATCCCGGCGCGGCCCCCTACCTTGGCCTGATGATCTGGGAATTTTCCGGCGGAGGCTATGAAAAGTCTGACACACTGCTCCCGTTCCACGGATATATGATTTTTAGCGCCTATGATGACGACCTGGATTTGACTATCCCCCCCACCCCGGCGAGCCCGAAGATTTTTGAAGAACAAAACCCCCTTGCGGTTCCGCATCCAACTGACGCGGGCGGCTGGCTGATAAAACTCTCCGCCAGCGACGGATCCTACCGCGATACCGACAACTACCTCGGCATTATGCCCGGCGCGGAAACCGCCGGGGAATCCTTTAGCGCCGCCGAGCCTCCCGCATGGCCGCAACACCTCTCTGTCTACTTTGTGCGCAAAAACGAAACCGGCATAAGGCGAAGTTCGGACATTCGGCAAAATGCATCCAATAGCTGGATCACCGTTGTGCAAGGGGGCGAAAACAGGAAGGTGACACTTTCCTGGAAAATGGTGTCGGGCAACCCGCAAATGACCCTGATAGACATCAAGGAAAACCGCCGGATTGATATGAACCTCAATTCAAGCTATGTCTTTTCCCGTACAAGCACCGCCGCGCATAAGTTCATCATTACCAAAAACAGCCGGTAAATTATTCCCCATTAAGTTTCAGGCGGGCCAACCGAAAAGTAATTGGAGATAAAGAATAACCATTATTTTTCTTTAACTCCCGGCAAGCCTTTATTATCAAAGCATTATGCTTCAACCAAAAACACTCCCCCCTAAAGTTTTCTGATACAATACCGATAAAGTACTTGGAGAACTGTAAAAAGGACTCTTCCCGGCGGGGGTGAACAGCCCGTCAGGAAAGATTGAACAGACGCATTAATGATTGGAGGTGGCTCACCATGAAAGTATCAGGATCCGATAGTGGCAACTTAAAGAAAGACCGGCTGGGCAACGCTGGCAAAACGGTCGAAAAAGGCAAGGCCGCTTACGCCAGCAACGCAGCGCAGGCCAAAGAGGTTGTTTCCACACCGCAAGGAGCGCAGGGAGCGAGCGAAAAAATTCTGGTTTCGGACTTGGGCAAGGAAGTTGCCAAAATCCACGACCAGATCAAGAAAAGCCCCAATGTACGCGCCGAGAAAGTGGCCGAATTGAAGAAAAAGGTCGACAACGGCACTTATTACGTGAGCAGCGACAAGATCGCCAATAAGATAATCGAAGACATCGTAAAAAACGGTTGAGGGGAGTTCCCAGCCGGTTCAGCGCGGGCTGAATTGCGGGGGGCCCCTCACTGCTTGCCGCTCTCGTTAGGATTAGCGGCGAAATAGTCTTGTACCAACCAGCGCAACATCTGGTTCAATTTCTCTTCCACATCCTTTGGAAAATCCTTTCCCGCGACAACTTTTTCCGAGCCAACCATCCAAATAGTCCCTTTGCGCAGACGGTATATTGTCTTAATGGTCGATATGTTGTAAACGTTCACATCCAGCAGGTAGACTTTCCCCTCGATAGGGTCATCGCGGCGCACAATCGTCACCTGAACGGTGGCCAACGGCGGCGCGCTGTCTTGCGCCACCAGTTTGAAGCCCGCAGTTTGCAGCCGCTTCTCCGCCAACCCGCGGATGTTTTGGGGAGTGAGTTGGCCGTCATCGGCAAAGTTGACTACGGTGAGGGCAAAGCGGTTCGGGATATCCATCAGGTTCTCTTGCAGCAAGGAAAGGGCCTCCGCGGATGAGGGGCTGACTATCGCCATGAGCATGGCGAGCAAAATGAAAATACGCTGCTTCACTCTACCTCCGATAAACTTTCAACAAATCGTGAGCCGCGGTTGGCCATTTGCGGGTAAATACCGCTTAAACCTTCCCCGCAGCTTCTTCCTCTTATACCATCTTTTACCATGGGGATACAGGTGGATTACAGATATGCGGCGAGGGCATTAAAAAGGAAAACCGCGCTTAACGCGCCGAATGCATATTCCAGCCACCGCTGGTCATTTTCGGGAGATGCGAGCACCCCTCGGGCATAATAAGCGCCTGCCGCGGCAATACCGGCGAACATCACCAGCGGCACGGCCCCCGGCGAATACGAGGAAGAAAGCCATCCACATGCGGCCAAAAACGCGGAACCCCAAAGACCAAACAAGAGCCGCCGCGGAGTATACTCCCCCCAACCCGCCCATGCCCTAAAGACCGCGGCGGAAAAAGCGCCGGCAATAGCCAAGAAAAAGGGAAAGGGATCGGACGCGCCAGCCGAAATTAAAGCGGTGGCGGCGGCGCCCATGGAAGTTGCCACAAAGACGGGTTGAACCCACTCCTCCGGTTCGGCGTCAATCGAAAACCGGTTAGGCAACCGTTTGCCCATTTCGAACACCGCGAAGAAAAACAAATAAAACACAAACAGCTCACGCCCCGCCGTGATGTAGATGGCCGCGCCGCAAAATGAAAGGATCCGGGCGGAAAAACGATTCAGCAAACCAAGCCTGAAAAAAAAGAACCCGCAGAAGAAACCGTACGCAATGCCCCAAAGAGGACTGTTGAGGTATGCCAGGTTTTCGGGCTGAAACGCGGCGAGAAGGGCCAAGAGCGCGCCTGCCGCCGCTTCCCCCGTCATCCCCCGCGAACCGCGCGCGATCCGCCCTATAGCCGCGCGGCAAACCACGATCATCGCCAGCGCGCCAAGCGCCGCCATAAGCAGGCTAATATCCCCATAAAACGAGCTCAACGCCAACGGCGCGAAAGCGGTTAACCACACAGCGCCAAACCGCGCAGGCCCCATATCCGTTAACAACCCCCAAGGGTTTAGCAACCGTCTGCCGCCCCACAGGGAAAGCGCGGTATAGGCAAGCATCGGCTGTTGCCGGTTGACGGCAAGCGCGGCGAAAAAAGCGGCCGCGGAAATGAATAGTTCCTGCGCACGATCCGTTGCCTCTATGGAAAATAACACCGGCAACGCGGCGGCTATGGCCAACGCCCCCACCCCGGCCAACACCCAACCGTAGGGAAGAAAATAAAGGCCGAACGGCGCGGCAATGCAAAGCAAGTGGAGAAACATCATACCGTGCGGCTACAACCCTTCTTCCAGCAACAACCCGTCGTGGGCCAGCGCCACTCCCGGCGGCAATTCGGCGGATACCTCATTGTGCTTGAGATCATGATTCATGTGCGTGATATAGCCCTTTTGCGCGCCGGTTTTCCTGATCGCTTCAATTGCTTGGTCGAGATTGAAATGTGTCGGGTGGGACTTTCGCTGCGTAGCCCCCACCACGAAAAGGCGCGCGCCGCGCACTTTCCGCAAGGTTTCCTCCGGCATTTCGTTGCAATCGGTAATATATGCTATCGGCCCGAGGCGATACCCGAAAACGCGCGTAGGCCCATGCCGCACCGGCAATACCTCTATTTTCATCCCGAACAGTTCGAAATTATCTTCGACGGCATGAAGGGTCAGCTTCGGCAAGCCGCCCCCCTCATAGCCCCCCGGGACAAATATATAATCGAAGCGGGACCGTATTTTTTCCAGCGTTTCCACGCTCCCATAACAGGGAATATCGGTTTTTTGAATAAAGTTGAAGCTGCGCAACTCATCCAGTCCATGCACATGGTCGGCGTGCGAGTGGGTGTAAAGCACCGCGTCGATACGGTTCAAACCTTCGCGCAATGCCTGAAACCTGAGATCGGTTGATGTATCGACCAGCACCTGCCGCAACGCGGCGCCATCATGCCAGCGGAACAAAACCGACGATCGGGTGCGGCTGTCGCGCGGATCGGAGGAGCGGCAGGTGACGCATTTGCAGCCTATCATAGGGACGCCGGTCGAGGTGCCGGAACCCAAAAAAAGGATTTGCAGCGAGCGGGCCGCCATCACCCCGCATACCTCGGCATAAAGTCTTGGAATATCCCCAGATGGTCGAATACCCGCCCGGCGATAAACGCGGCGAGATCCTCCACACCCTTCGGATGGTGGGTGAACGCCGGCATGGCCGGCATCATAATTGCCCCGGCGCGGCTTAGCCGCAACATGTTTTCCATATGGATATCGGAAAGCGGCGTTTCGCGCGGGACGACGATGAGCTTCCGCCGTTCTTTCAGGTGTACGTCGGCAACCCGCTCGACCAGATCGCTGGAGATGCCGCCGGCAATGCGCCCCAGGCAGCCCATGCTGCATGGAACGATCACCATGCCGCGCGTGAGGAACGATCCGCTGGCCGCAGGCACGTTGAACCGCGCATTATCCAGCAGCGCCGCCCCCGGTTTGTTCAAGAAATACTCTTTCGACAGTCCCAATTCCGTATGCAAAATATGCTCGGCGGTGGAAGTGACGATTACCTGGGTTTCAACGCCGGCGGCAACCAGGCGGTCGAAAATCTCCTTGCCGTAAATCGCGCCGGAAGCCCCGGAAATCCCCAATATCACGGGATTCATAAATGCACTACTCAGCCGGAAAGGCGATGGAGGCTATCTCCTCGGCGCGGGTCGCGGTGACCCGCCCTTTTCCTTCAAACTCGAACACCGTGCCGGGATAAACATTCCCGATGAGCACCGAACCATCGACCATATTTACCGTTACCGCCAAACGCCCCAATTCTTTTTCGCCGAATTCCACGCCGGCAATTTGAGCGATGGCCACCGCGACAACCGTTTTCCCGTTTTTTACGGTCAAAGCATCATGAAGGCCCAAACGCATCCGCGCGGCGGTGATTTGACCGCCTTTCAACAACGCCACGGTCACCTTGCGCGCGGGGGGTTCAGCGATGGATACGCGTCCCCTGGAATCGCCGCGCGAAGGGGCGATACCGCCGCCGGTGGCAGGGGTGGATGGCACGGATTTAGGGGCATTATTCGTGGCCGGCGCCACCCCGGGAAAACCCAATGATGGCACGGTGAATGATGGCGGCGCAACCTGCGCGGGCGGCGCGGAGTGGGGGGGCGTCGGAGTCGGAGTGGG
>JAHFEK010000092.1 GCA_023248495.1 Nitrospinales bacterium | reverse complement strand
CACACCTGGATGATGGCCGCCCGCGCCGGTTTTTTAAGGTCGGGCGCGGCGGGAACATTTTCCGGATAGTAGAGCGGCCCTTTCGGCGCCAGCATCCCTTTGGCAAACCGTGCCCGCTGCAAGTCTTGGGCGGGACAGGTCACCGGAAATTCGAAGACCGGATCGCTGATAAGGTAGTTGTTTCCTTCCTTGCCATACACAACCAGGTTATGGGCATTAAACTGAAACCGCATATTTTTAGGAAAATAGGGAAGCCAGAAAACGCCGGTTTGCAGCCCGACCGGTATCCCCTGGTCTAATAGACGGTCCAGCGCCGCCATCCCCTCGGCCGGATTGCTGAAACGCTTCATACGCATGGTGATGGAAAGCCGCTTGCAAACATTTTTTATGATCCCGCCCGGCTCGGCGCGGTACGAGGCAAAAGGGATGCCGCCCATTTTGATGAACGGGACATAAAGGAAGAACAGGCCCGCGCCGATGCCAAACGTCATCGGCTCGCTCAAATCAAGGCCGCGATTACGCAACAGGCCGCTCATAGCGCCGGTTTCACAATGGGCCGAATGGCGATGATTGAAAGGTTGATTCATGGGGTAAGGGCCCTTTTCCTAATTGAAGGCGGCTATTATGGTTCTTTGGGAACGGCGCACAACGCCTGGACCGTTATGCCCAATGCATCGGCATAGCGTTGCAGTTTGGACGCATCAAGAGACGCAAATACCTGTGGCGTAAGATGGCGCGATACCTGCCAACGCCAAAACCCCGCCGTTTCCGCCAGCAATCCGGGAGTCATCTGGCACCGGGCCATGTGGTATTTCAGCGGGCTTGCCTTGCCCTGAAGGACGAGTTGCCGCGCCTCTTCAACCGCGTGGTGGATAACCTCCTGCGCCTGATCGTTGACGATTTGTTCCACATGCCAGCCCTTGCTCGGCACGACGCCGTATGCGCCGGTTTCATCGGCGGCGTACAAAGCGCGCCGCTGCCCCTCTTGCAGTTCGGATGGTTGTTGCGGGACTTCTTTGGCCTTCATTGCGGTATCCTTTGAGGAATCAGACCACCGTCAAATGCATGTAGCAGATGGAAAACCGGGCGCTTTCCGGAATCAGGCACAGCAGGCGGTCTCCCTTTTTCAGTTTGCCGGAATAGAGCATTTCCTCCATTATCAAATAAATCGCCGCGGAACCGACATTTCCCTTGCTGGTCAAATTGGTGAACCAACGCTCAAAGGGAATGTTGAAACCGCCCGCCGCCAACCCGTCGTGCAGCCGTTGCCTGAAATAGTCCGATGAATAATGCGGCAAAAACCACGTCACGTTTTCAGCCTTCAGGCCCCGCTTTGCGGCGATGGGCAGCAGGGCGCGGTCGACAATCGCCGGGATGATATGCTCGCCCAAAAGACGGGCGTCCTGTTTTACGGCGAAATAGCTTCCCTTAATGGCGTCGTAGGGGTCTTCCACCTCCCGCCATGATTGCAGCGATCCATCCTCACGTTTTATCGCGCCGCTATACATGCAGACCGGCATATCGCCGGCGAACGAAACATGATCTATCCAATCAATGCGGAGGGAATGGCGGCCTTCATTCGGCGTGGCCGACAACAACGCGGCCCCCGCGCCGTCGGAAAGCATCCACCGCAAGAAATCCTTTTCAAAGGCGATTTCGGGGCGTTTTTTCAGATTTTCGATTTGCGCCTGGATTTCCGGCTCGAAATATACGCTCCGCATAAAGCTGGAAACAAATTCGGAGCCGGTGGCCACGGCGCGGCTTGACAGGCCCAACGCCACATTCATGAACGCATATTTCATGGCCAACATGCCGGAGGTGCACACCCCGGCGGAGGTGGAAACTTCGCAGGGCGGATACCCCAGTTCGCCATGAACCATGTACCCGTGCGATGGTTGAAGCTGGTCGGCGCTTGACGTGCCGCAACTGATGCAACCGACATCCCCGGGGCTAATCCGGCTTTTTTGCGTCAATGACCGAATAGCCTCGGCGGTGAGTTTGGCGTTGTTGTGCGTGAATTTCCCGGTCTTCGGGTCGATTGCATAATGGCGCGTTTGAATGCCATTGCTGCGCAATACGGTCTTGCGGGAGCGGGAAGGTTTCCCCCCCACCATTCCCAACACCTGCTCAATGGATTCGTTATCCACCGGCGCGTTGGGAAGAAAACCCGCAAGGTCATTGATGTAAACGGGCAAAGTCATTACGTCCTTCTCCTTGGATTATGCCGCGTACTTGGCCAGGCGCTCGGTGGATGAGCCGGAAGGTTTTTCCATCTCCGCCACCGTTGCATCCAGTTGTTTTCCCACAAAAGGTTTCAATATCTCGTACACGATAATCCCCGCCGGCACTAAAGTGAGAATCATGGTGATGAGGAAAACCGCGTATACCACTAATATTACTTTCCGCAAGGGATTACCGGGCTCTCCTGCGGCACGCAGGAGCTTCCCCCAAATAAGGAAACTCCGCCGGGCCATTTTCTCGCTCATTATATAGCGGGGATTCACTTTTACCGCCCCCATGCCCCACAGCAGGGATGCGCCGGGGGATGACTTTAATGCGGGGAGCGAATCGCGCAACGCCCGGCCAAAACGGGCGGCCGCCGCAATATCGCCTTCCCCAACCCCCGCCGCGGGAACCTTGCCCCACGGCCCTTTGTCGCCGGTCAAAAGCCAATAGGGAGTGGTTACAAAGGTAAGCAACGGCGGCCCTTGATCCACCAGCGCCACGTTGTCGATCAACACGGCGCCCAAGGATTGAAGCTGGGCTTTCACTTTTTCCTGGCCGCA
>JAHFEK010000091.1 GCA_023248495.1 Nitrospinales bacterium | reverse complement strand
CGCTGGGATGCTATGCCGGATCCACGGTGATGGGGGATGGCCGCGTGGCGCTTATCCTCGACGTGCAGGGGGTGGCCCGCCACGCCGGGGTCAACTTCGACGGCGCCAAGGAAGTTGCGCAGGACCGCGAAGCCTTGCGCACGACCGACATGCAGCGGGTGCTTCTTTTCAAGAGCGGACCCGCCGAACAGCTTGCCGTACCGCTTTTTATCATCAAGCGTATCGAGGCGATCAAAACGGAAAATATTGAGCATATTGGCGGCCGCGAATACATCACCATCGAAGGGGAGTCCACGCTCATCCTGCGTCCGGACCGGTTCCTTGCGGTCTCGCCCGCCGAGGATAAAAAGGAGATGTTCCTCATTATTCCGCGTGTGGCGCGCCATCCGTTCGGGGTGTTGGTTTCGCAATTGCTGGATACTATCGAGACCAGCGTTGAGCTGAACACGGAATCATACTTTGAAGAGGGGCTTCTCGGCACCTCCATTATCAAGGACAAGATGACGCTGTTTCTGGATATCGATACGCTCGTCCGAAAGGCGGAGCCGTCATGGTTTGTCTCTCAAAGCGGAAAGTCCGGCGGTAAAATACTCCTCGTGGAGGATTCGCCATTCTTCCGCCGCTTGGTAAAAAAATACCTTGAGGTGGAGGGGTATGAGGTAACGGTGGCCGAAAATGGACAGGACGGGCTGGCGCAACTGGCCAGCCGCGAATTTAATCTTGTCATCTCCGACATACAGATGCCGGTGATGGACGGCCTGACGTTTATCAAAAACCTGCGCGCGGGCAACCGGCAACCAAGCATTCCCGCCATCGCCCTCACCGCGCTTAATAACGAGCGGGACAGGACAAGCGCAAAAGACGCCGGGTTCAATCAATATGAACTGAAAATGAATCGCGACCAGTTGCTCGTCAGCGTTGGGGCGTTGATGTCGCACGGCGCGGGCAGCAGAAACTGAAGGGGCAAAAAACATGGAAACCAAAAAAGAAAAAGTGGCGGTGCAAAATTTGCAATTTTGCACCTTTTGGCTTTCCGGTCGCCTTTTCGGCGTTCATATTTTAGACGTGAAGGAAATTTACCCCGAGGTCTCCATCACCCCCATTTTCCATGCTCCCAACGAGGTGAAGGGATATGTGAATATTCGGGGACAGGTGTACCTGATCCTTGATCTTCGGCCGATGCTTGGATTTGAAAGCAAGGAGATCGACCGCAAAAGCTGCCTGGTTATTTTCAAAAACACCGTCGGCGAGCCGTTTGGCGTGTTGGTGGATCAAATCGGCGATGTGGTGGAAATAGCAAGCGACCAAATAGAGGCCGGGGCGGGTGACGGAGGCGGGCAGGATAAAATGGGCGCGGCGGGCATGGTTCAATCCGTCTGCAAATTGCCGCAATCCCTTCTGGTTGTTTTAGACGCGAGGAAGTTTCTGGGATCGGTGGAGATTAAATAACGCGGGGGAGCGGCGATGATGGGCAGGGAGGTTGCGATTAATAAGCACCAAGGGGAGAAACGCGCCCGCACACGGAAAAGGAATACGGGCAGCAACGCGCCCAGCGGCGGATTCGGCCTGAAAACCATGCGAATGTCCGCCAAGTTGGGGCTTCTGGCGGGCCTTCTGGTTTTGGTGTCAATCGTCATTTCCACATTGGCGGTCAGCCGGTTGCGTGAACTCAACAACACGGTGGAGCTGATGGATGAGGCCGCGATGAAAGTGGAGGCGGTTGGCGATATACAAGATATCGCCATGCAGGCGGTGCGTGTGGAAAAAAATATCATTCTTGCCCGCAAGCCGGAGGATAAAGCGCAGTGGGAAGAGAAATTCAACAATGCTGTCGAAGAGATAAAAGCGCCAATCGGCAAACTGGCAAAAAATGCCGATGAGGTGGATAAAAAAGGTTTGGCTGAATTCGATGCGAAATGGACCGCCTACGAGGCCAATGCCCGCAAAATAATCGCCCTGGCAAAAACATTCGGCTCGGATGATCTTGCCACCGGCGCGGCGAGCAAAGAGCAGCGGGAAAAATATGTAATAGCCATCCAACTCTCCCAGGAGACCGGCAAGGCCTTGGTGAAGGACCTTGAAGAGGTTGTCCGGAAAATGGTTGCCGATTTTGAAAGCGAGTTGAAGGAACATAAACAGGCGGCTAACGCTATTTTCAATTCCACAATGCTTATCATCCTCATCACGTCGGTGGGGGGGATAGCCGCGGGACTTGCGATGGCCGTTATCATCAGCCGCGCCATTACCAAGCCGGTCAACACCACGGTGGAAGTGATCAAGGATATCGCCGGCGGCGATTTCACGCGCGATGTGCCGGTGAATGGCAAGGATGAAATCGCCGAATTGGGAACCGCTGTTAACGTGATGGTAGACGAGCTGCGTGGCATATTCAGCGGGCTGGGGCAAAATTCCAAGAGCCTCGCCGCGTCGTCCGAAGAGCTTTCGGCGGTTTCGACGCAGCTTTCGGCCAGCTCCGAGCAGATGTCGCAACAGGCGTCGGGCGTCGCCAGCGCCACCGAGCAGATGTCGTCGAACATCAACTCCATGGCCGCCGCGGTGGAAGAGGCGAGCGCGAATGCCAACACCGTCTCCGGCACCGCGGAACAGATGTCGGCAAACATGCGCTCCATCGCCGCGTCAGTGGAGGAGATGTCGCAGTCGATCCGGGAAGTTGCCACGAGCGCGGACGAAACCTCCAAGGTTGCCGGTGAAGCGATGGATTTATCGAAAAACGCAAGCGAGACCATGCAGACGCTGGGCGCGGCGGCCAACGAGATCGGCAAGGTGACGGAA